>DASSQF010000167.1:0-26275 GCA_035702685.1 Propionibacteriaceae bacterium | reverse complement strand
ACGACGACCCGGGCACCCCCGGCGAGGGCGGCGTCGAGCGCGGAGGCGACGGAGTCCTCGCCGTCCGGCACGACGGTCGCCACCACCTCGTACCCGGCTGCCTCCAGCATCTCCACGATGGCGGGTCCCGACAGGTCCTCGCGGTTCCCGTCGGCGGAGCGGTCGGAGACCGTGATCACGGCGCAGCTGTTCATCCGGCCCAGACTAACGTCCGTACAGGCGGACCTGGACCGCCTTGACCACCGCCCACACGGCCGATCCCGGCCTCAGCCCCATCCCGGCCAGCGACTGGCTCGTCACGTCCGCCGCGAGCTGCTGCCCGCCGACGTCCAGGCGCACACGCACGACCGGACCGCGCGGCTCGACGGCCGAGATGACCGCCGGGAGGGCGTTGCGGGGGCTGCCTCCAGGCGGTTCCAGGTGGAGCGACACGGCCTCGGGCGGGATGCCGGCGAGCGCGGGACGCCCCTCGTGGAGGGGCTGGACGTCGTCGCTGAGCCCCTGGACGCGCCGTCCTCCGGGGAGCTCGAGGGCACCGTCGCGGGCGACCCCGACGAGCAGCGTCAGCCCGCCCAGCTGCGCGAGGAAGCTGCTGGTGGGCCGGGCCAGGAGGTCGTCGGTCGGTCCGGTCTGCACGACGCGGCCCTTCTCGACGACCGCGACACGGTCCGCGATCGTCCACAGGTCGAGGGCCTCGTGCGTGACGAGGAGCGATGTACGACCCCGGAGACGCTCGGCGAGGACCGCGCGCAGCTCGGCCGCCGCGCCGATGTCGAGGCCCGCCATCGGCTCGTCGAGGAGGACGACGAGCGGGTCGGCCGCCAGCGCCCGTGCGATGGCGACGCGCTGAGCCTGGCCACCCGAGAGCGCATGGGCGGCCCGCTCCGCGAGGGCGGCGCAACCCACCGCCTGCAGCTCGGCGCGAGCACGATCCCGGGCCGCCTCTCGTGAGGCGCCGGCCGCTCGCGGGGCGAAGGCGACGTTCTCGAGGACGCTGAGGTGGGGGAACAGGCCGCTGCGCTGGGTGAGGAGGGCCACCCGCCGCCGGTGCGTCGGGACGAGGTGCCGGGCGTCCGAGAGGACGTCGTCGCCCAGCCGTACGGATCCTTCCGTGGGGCGCAGCAACCCGGCCACCAGGTGCAGGAGGCTGGTCTTGCCCGAGCCGTTGGGACCGACCACCGCGGTCACGGAGCGCGAGGGGACGGTCAGGTGGAGGGAGACGTGACGTGAGGCGACGGCAGCGTCGACGTGGATCGCGCTCATCGCCGAGCCTGCCGCGTCCGGCCGACGAGCGCCGTCACGCCGACCAGGGCGACGGCGAGCGCGATGAGGACGACGGAGAGAGCGATCGCCGCGTCCGTGTCGGTCTCGCGGACCAGATAGACCTCGAGGGGCAGGGTCCTCGTCGTCCCCTGGAGTGAGCCTGCGAAGGTCAGCGTGGCGCCGAACTCACCGAGCGCTCGGGCGAAGGCCAGCGCCGCCCCCGACGCGATGGCGGGCGCGGCCAGCGGCAGCGTGACACGCCGCAGGACGGTGGTCGGTGAGGCCCCCAGGGTCGCCGCGACGACGTCGAAGTCGTCCTGCGCCGAGCGCAGCGCGCCCTCGACCGCGACCACGAGGTACGGCATGGCGACGAACGTCTGCGCGACGACGACGGCAGCCGTCGTGAACGCGAGGTCGACCCCGAGGAGCGACAGCCGGCTCCCCAGCCAGGCGCGGCGGCCGAGCGCGACGAGCAGCGCCAGGCCGGCCACGACCGGCGGGAGCACCATGGGGAGCGCCGCGAGGACGCGACCAGCGGCGGCGAGTCGTCCGTGCGACCGGGAGAGCACGACCGCGAGCGGCAGGCCGAGAAGGAGGCAGAGGGCGGTGCTCGCGAGACAGGTACGAAGGCTCAGCGACAGCGCGTCGAGGGAGGCCTGGGTCGCCAGCAGGGTGGTGAACCGCCCCCAGGGGACGCGCACGAGCATGGCGACGAGCGGCACCGCGAGGAACAGTGCCGCGACGCCGGCCGGGAGGGCGAGCCAGCGGGGGAGCGGAGGGCGGATCACGGGGTGGCGAACCCCGCGGAGGTGAGCGCCGCACGGCCCTGGGGTCCGGTGACGAGAGAGACGAAGGCGCTCGCGAGTGCGGCCTGCGTCGACGTGGCGACCACGCCCACGAGGTAGTCGTTGCGGACGGCCTCGGCGCCCGGGATGGGGATGGTCTCGACCTTGCTGCCGGACGCCTTCGCGTCCGTCACGTACACGATCCCCGCGTCCGCCTGCCCGGTCTCGACCTTCGCGCGTACGTCCGTCACCTTCGTCTCCTGCGAGACCGGCTTCAGCGTGACCCCGAGGCGTGCCGCGAGCTTCGTCGTGGCGGACCCGCAGGGCACCCCCTCCGCACAGACGACGAGCTTCGTGCCGTCCAGTGATGCGTCCAGGCCCGTGATCCGGGCGGGGTTGCCTGCGGGGACGATGAGCGTCAGCGTGTTCGTCGCGAACAGCGTCGGGGTGCCCGAGAGGAGGTTCGCCGTGGTGGCCTTGTCCATGGTCGCGCGGTCGGCCGAGGCGAAGACGTCGGCCGGCGCCCCGGCCTTCAGCTGGTCCACCAGGGTCGACGAGCCGTCGAACGAGAACGTGACGGAGACGCCGGGGTGGGAGGCCTCGAACGTGCGGCCGAGGGCCGTGTACGCGTCACTCAGCGACGCGGCGGCGAACACGACGAGCCTCGTCGTCGCCGGCGTCGTCTGGCCGGCCGCGGCGGAGCAGCCGGTCAGCAGGCCGAGCACGAGGGCGGTCGCCGCGGCCAGGAGGCGTCTCACCGGGCCGCCTCGACTGAGACGCTCGTGGCCTTGATGATGGCCGTGGCCACCGAGCCCGGTTCCAGGCCGAGCTCCCTCACCGCCTCTGTCGACACCAGGGACACGACCCTGTACGGGCCGCACTGCAGCTCGACCTGGCTCATCACGGTGTCCGACAGCACCTTCGTGACGATCCCGGTCAGGTGGTTGCGCGCACTGCGGCGCCCGAGCCCCGCGTCGAGGCGCTCCAGCTCCTTTCCGGAGTCGACGAGCAGCGTCGCGAGCTCCGCCCCGTCGACCACCTGGGTCCCGGCCTCGTCCCGCAGCGCAGCCAGCCTGCCCTGCTCCACCCAGCGCCGTACGGTGTCGTCGCTGACGCCGACCAGAGCTGCCGCGTCGCTGATCCTGATGCGTCCCATGACGGCCACTCTACGGGGCGAAGCGTGACTGAGCCCCGCATCTGCGTCGGAAAACCACGCTCCGACGCCGCAGATGCGGTCCTCCTCACGGCTCCGGACGCTGGCCCGGTCCTGTCGGTGACCGCCCGTAGCATGTCGGTCATGCCGACCCGAGCCACGACACCCCTCGAGGTGCTCCGCCAGACGTTCGGCTACGACGACTTCAAGGGCGACCAGGAGCGCGTGATCGACCACGTGGTCGAGGGCGGCGACGCGCTCGTGCTCATGCCGACCGGTGGGGGCAAGTCCTTGTGCTACCAGGTCCCCGCGCTCGTACGGCCCGGTGTCGGCGTCGTCGTCTCGCCGCTCATCGCGCTCATGCACGACCAGGTGACGGCCCTCGACGCCATCGGGGTCCGGGCGGGCTACCTCAACTCGACGCAGTCCCTCGAGGAGCAGCGGCGTACGGAGCAGGCGGCCCTCGACGGTGAGCTCGACCTGCTCTACCTCGCCCCGGAACGCGTGGGCCTGGCCCACAGGCAGGACTTCCTCGACCGGCTCGAGGTCGCGCTCTTCGCGATCGACGAGGCCCACTGCGTCTCCCAGTGGGGTCACGACTTCCGCCCCGATTACCTCCGGCTCGCCGTCCTCGGCGAGCGGTGGCCGGACGTGCCGCGCATCGCGCTCACCGCGACGGCGACGCCCGAGACCCGGCGGGAGATCGTGCAGCGACTGGGCCTGGACTCGGCCCGCACGTACGTGGCGAGCTTCGACCGCCCCACCATCACCTACCGCATCGTCCCCAAGCTCCAGGGCCTCGACCAGCTCGTCGACCTGATCCGGACCGAGCACCCCGGCGACGCGGGCATCGTCTACCGGCTGTCCCGCGCCTCGGTGGAGAAGACCGCGGAGGCGCTGGTACGGGAGGGGATCGAGGCGCTCCCGTACCACGCCGGGCTTCCGGCCGACGTGCGCGCGACCAACCAGGCCCGCTTCCTGCGCGAGGACGGCCTCGTCATGGTCGCGACCATCGCCTTCGGGATGGGCATCGACAAGCCGGACGTCCGGTTCGTGGCCCACCTCGACCTTCCCCGCAGCATCGAGGGCTACTACCAGGAGACCGGCCGGGCCGGACGCGACGGCCTGCCGGCGACGGCGTGGATGGCGTACGGGCTCGCGGACGTCGTGCAGCAGCGGCAGCTCATCGCCACCTCCGAGGGCGACGCCGCCCACAAGCGACGCCTGGGACAGCACCTCGACGCGATGCTCGGCCTGTGCGAGGCCGTCTCGTGCCGCCGGCAGATCGTCCTCGACTACTTCGGTGAGCCCTCGGAGCCGTGCGGCAACTGTGACACGTGCCTCACCCCACCCGAGGTGTACGACGGGACGGTGGCCGCCCAGAAGCTCCTGTCGACGGTCGTGCGGCTGCGACGCGAGCGCAACCAGAGCTTCGGCGCCGGCCAGCTCATCGACATCCTCCTGGGGCGGCGGACCGCCAAGGTGGACCAGTGGGCCCACCACGAGCTCAGCACGTTCGGGATCGGCACGGAGCTTGCCGAGCCCCAGTGGCGGGCCGTGGTCCGCCATCTGCTCGCCGCCGGCGCGCTCGCTGTCTCCTCGGACCACGGGGCGATCACGGTCACGGACGACTCGTGGGCCGTCCTGCGTGGCGAACGGACGGTCCAGCTGCGGCAGGACGTGGTCTCCCGACCCCGCCGGCCGTCGCGGGGAAGGGTGGACACACGAGGCGCGGCCGGGTCCCGGTCGGCGGCTGCGGCCGAGCTCAGCGCGTCCGACCAGGCCCTGTTCGAGAGGCTGCGGGCGTGGCGGGCCGAGACGGCGAAGGCCGCGTCCGTCCCGGCGTACGTCGTCTTCCCCGACGCGACGCTCGTCTCGATCGCGTCGCGCCGCCCAGCGACCATGGACGACCTGTCCGCCATCAGCGGTGTGGGCGCGAAGAAGCTCGAGGCGTACGGGGACGACGTGCTCCTCGTGGTCGCGAAGGCCTGACACGGCAACGCGGCGGCCCGGAGATCCGGACCGCCGCGCCTCGGGTGATGCCTACTCCCGCTCGCTGCCGTGCATCGGGCTGTCGGTCGCCGAGAGCTTCTCGTCGACGCCCTCGGGGACCGTGTCCTCGAGCCGCGAGGCGACGTTCTGCACGGCGGTCTGGCCCGGGGCCTCCGCGGCGCGGACGGGCGCCTGCTCGGCGGTCGTCGACGCCTTCTTCGTGAAGGCGTTCATGATCATGCCGATGAAGCTCGGCTTCCCCCGCACCTTGCTCAGCACGTCGAACGCGACGGCGGAGAGGAGGACGAGGCCCTTGATGATCTGGATCCAGTTCGAGTCCACCGACAGGTTCGCCAGGCCGAGGTTGAGGACGCCCATGACGAAGCCACCGATCATCGACCCGGACACCTTGCCGACACCGCCCGCGACCGCTGCGCCACCGATGAAGACGGCCGCGATGGCGTCGAGCTCGAAGCCGGTGCCGTCCTTCGGGTTCGCCGCGTTGAGGTAGGCGGTGAAGACCATCCCCGCGATGCCGGCGAGCAGGCCCATGTTGACCATGACGAAGAACGACACGCGACGGATGTCGACGCCCGACAGGCGCGCCGCATTGGCGTTCCCGCCCACCGCGTAGATGTGACGGCCGAGAACGGTCCGCTGGGTGACGAACGTGTAGATGAGCACGAGGCCGAACAGGATGAGACCGACGACCGGGATGCCCTTGTACGAGGCGAGGAGCATGCCGAACAGGGCGATGACGCCACCGACGACGACGATCTTCATGACGGAGGTCCACAGCGGGGCCTGCGGCATCCCGTACTTCTTGAGGTCCGCGCGGTTGCGCAGCTCGCTCCAGGCGAACACGGCGATCGCGATGGCCGTGAGGGCCACCGTGATGAGGTGGTACGGCATCCCGGGGCCGCCGAGCTCAGGCAGGTAGCCGTTGGCGATCTTCTGGAAGTCCTCCGGCACCACGATGGACTCGGCGTTGAGGATCATGAGGTCCAGGCCGCGGAACAGGAGCATGCCGGCGAGCGTGACGATGAACGCCGGGATGCCCACGTAGGCGACCCAGAAGCCCTGCCACATGCCGACTACGATGCCGAGGGCGATGCCGAAGAGGATCGCGAGCGGCATCGGGAAGTGCCACATCTTCATGGACATGGCCACGGTCGCGCCCACGAACGCACAGACCGAGCCGACCGACAGGTCGATGTGGCCGGCGATGATGACCATCACCATGCCGATGGCGAGGATGAGCACGTACCCGTTCTGGACCAGGAGCGAGGTCACGTTGCGCGGCTGGAGGAAGAGCCCCTTGGTGAGCACCTCGAACAGCAGGATCAGCGCGCCGAGGGCGATCATCATCCCGTACTGACGGAAGTTGCCGCCGAGGGCCTTGGAGATCTGCGATCCCGTCGACTCGGGCGCCGCGGCGGGAGCGGCGGCGGTCGTCTGGGTGGTCATCGTCAGTCAGCCTTTCGTTGGGTCATGTAGCGCATGAGGGTCTCCTGATCGGCGTCAGCGCGGGCCACGTCGGCCGTGATGACGCCTGCGGAGAGGGTGTAGATGCGGTCGCAGATGCCCAGCAGCTCCGGGAGCTCCGAGGAGATGACGAAGCAGCCCTTGCCCGCATCGGCGAGCTGGTTGATGATCTCGTAGATCTCGTACTTGGCGCCCACGTCGATGCCGCGGGTCGGCTCGTCGAGGATCAGCACCTCGGGCTCGGTGAACATCCACTTGCCGAGGACGACCTTCTGCTGGTTGCCGCCCGAGAGCTTCCCGACGCCTTCTTCGATCGTGGGAGCCTTGACCCGGAGGGCCTTGAAGTACGAGTTGGCGGCCTGGACCTCCCGGAACTCGTTCACCACGCCGTTCGGCGAGATCCTCTTCAGCCCCGCGGCGGTCGTGGACACCTTGATGGTGTCGAGGAGGTTGAGGCCGAGGGCCTTGCGGTCCTCGGTGACGTAGGCCAGACCGGCGTCGATGGCCTGCTGGACGGTTCGCAGGGTGACCGGCTTGCCGTGGATGGTGACGGAGCCGGAGAGCTTCACGCCGTACGACTGCCCGAACACGCTGCGGGCGAACTCGGTACGACCGGCGCCCATGAGGCCCGCGAGCCCCACGATCTCGCCGGCGCGCACGTGGACCGACGCGTGCTTGACGACGAGTCTGTTGGCATCGTCGGGATGGGCCACGGTCCAGTCGCGGACGTCGAGGATGACGTCCCCGATCTTCGGCTCGTGGTCGGGGAACCGGTGGTTCAGGTCGCGACCGACCATGCCCCGGATGATGCGGTCCTCGTTCACGCCGCCGGCACCCACGTCGAGAGTCTCGATGGTGCGTCCGTCGCGGATGATCGTGATCGAGTCCGAGATCGCCTCGATCTCGTTGAGCTTGTGGCTGATCATGATGCTCGTGATGCCCTCGGCCTTGAGCTCACGAAGGATGCCGAGCAGGTGGGCGGAGTCGGCGTCGTTCAGCGCTGCCGTCGGCTCGTCGAGGATGAGGAGCCGGACGTTCTTCGAGAGCGCCTTCGCGATCTCCACCAGCTGCTGCTTGCCGATGCCGATGTTCTTGATCTGGGTGTTGGGGTCCTCGTGGAGGCCGACCCGGGCGAGGATCTCCTTCGCCTTCTTGGTCGCCTCGAGCCAGTTGATGACGCCCCTGGTGGCGACCTCGTTGCCGAGGTAGAGGTTCTCGACGATGGTGAGCTCGGGGATCAGCGCGAGCTCCTGGTGGATGATCGCGATGCCGGCGTGCTCCGACTCGCGGATGTTGCGGAACTTCACCAGCTGGTCGTCGTAGTGGATCTCACCTTCGTACGTGCCGAAGGGGTACACGCCCGACAGCACCTTCATGAGGGTGGACTTCCCGGCCCCGTTCTCGCCGACGATGCTGTGGATCTCCCCGCGCTCCACCTCGAAGGTCACGTTCTCCAGGGCCTTCACCCCCGGGAACTCCTTCGTGATCCCCCGCATGGAGAGGATCGTGTCTGTCATGGTGCTCCTTCTGGCCGATGTGGGTCTGAGAGGGCGTGCGGGGCGGGGAACCGCCCCGCACGCCTACGCCAGATGGCGTCAGCCCAGCTGGCTCTCCGTGTAGTACTTCGCGTCAAGAAGGATCTTCTTGCAGTTGGACTTGTCGCAAGGCACGGGCTGGAGCAGCTCGGTCGGGACGACCTTGATGCCGTTGTCGTACGTCTTGGTGTCGTTGACCGTGACGGTCGCCTTGCTGGTGATCTCCTGGATCATCTTGACGGTCGCCTTGGCAAGCTCGGCGGTGTCCTTGAAGATCGTGGAGTACTGCTCACCCGCGAGGATCGACTTCACGCTGTCCAGCTCGGCGTCCTGGCCGGTGACGACCGGGAGAGCCTTGCCACCCGAGCCGTAGCCCGAGCCCTTGAGCGCCGCGATGATGCCGCGGGAGATGCCGTCGTAAGGGGCGAGGACGCCGTTGACGTCGCTCGACGCGTACGACTTCGTGAGGATGTTCTCCATCCGCTTCTTGGCGGTGGCCGCATCCCAACGCAGGGTGGCGACGACCTTGAAGTCCGTCTCGCCCGAGGCGATCTTGATCGTGCCGTCGTCGATCTTCGGCTTCAGGACGCTCATCGCGCCGTTGAAGAAGAAGGTCGCGTTGTTGTCGTCGGGCGAACCGGCGAAGAGCTCGACGTTCCACGGCTTGGGCTTGCCCGAGGCCGCGAGACCGGCGAGGAGGGACTCACCCTGCTGCACGCCGACCTTGAAGTTGTCGAACGTCGTGTAGTACGAGACCGCATCGGTCTCGCGGAGCAGACGGTCGTAGGCGACGACGGGGATGCCGGCGTCCTTGGCATCCTTGAGCGCACCCTTGAGGGCGACGCCGTCGATGGCGGCCACGACGAGGAGCTGGTTCTTCTTGGTCACCATGTCCTGGACCTGGGTGACCTGGGTCGGGATGTCGTCGTTGGCGTACTGGAGGTTGACCGTGTAGCCGGCCGCCTCGAGCTGCTTCTTGATGTTGTCGCCGTCCTTGATCCACCGCTCGGAGGTCTTCGTCGGCATCGCGACGCCGATGGTCCCCTTGACAGCGGCGGCCGAACCGGCCGCAGAGGCCCCGGTGGCCGGCGTGCCCGTGTCGCGTCCGCAGGCGGACAGCGAGAGGGCCAGAGCTGCCGCAGCTGCGACAGCCAGGATCTTGCGCATGTGTCCCTACTTTCTCGGCCCGCAGGCGGTGAGGGCCGTCTTGCTTGACCTGGACGGGAAGCCCCCGAGCCAGGACGTGCGTGGTGCCTAGGCGTGGATGCCGAGGCGGTGTGCGGCGGCGGTCCACACGAGCGCGTGGTTGAAATCACGCTCGGTGGTGTCGCCGGCGATGAGGGCGAGCTCGATGCCGGTGATGGTGGCGAGGTCGCGCAGGTGGGTCGCGTTCAGCTGGGTGCTGAGCACGGTGTGGTGCGGCCCGCCTGCGGCGAGCCAGCACTGCGTGGAGGTGGCGAAGTCGGGCAGCGGCCGCCAGACGGCGCGTGCGACGGGCAGCTTGGGCATCGGGTGGGGGACCGCGACGACCTCGATCTCGTTGGACACGAAGCGGAGGCGGTCGCCGAGGTCTGACAGCCCGAGGGTCACGCCGGCGCCGGGCGCCGCGTCGAACACGAGCCGTACGGGGTCGGAGCGGTCACCGATGCCCAGCGGGTGGATCTCGACACGGGGCTTGGCCGCGGCGATCGTCGGGCAGACCTCGAGCATGTGCGCGCCGAGGATCAGCTCGTTCCCCGGCTCGAGGTGGTACGTGTAGTCCTCCATGAAGGAGGTGCCGCCCGGCAGCCCCTTCGCCATGGCCTTGAGGCCGTGGCCGAGGACCGCGGTCTTCCAGTCGCCCTCGCCGCCGAAGCCGTACCCCTCGGCCATGAGCCGCTGCACGGCCATCCCGGGGAGCTGCCGGAGGCCTCCCAGGTCCTCGAAGTTCGTCGTGAAGGCGCCGTAGCCGCCGTCGACGACGAAGCGCCGCAGGGCCACCTCGATCTTCGCCGAGTAGCACAGGGCGTCGTGGCGGTCGCCGCCGGGGAGGAGCTCGGGGGCGACGTCGTACAGGTCGGCGTACTCCGTGCACAGGGCGTTGGCTTCGGCGTCGCTCACCTGGTCGACTTCCGCCACGAGGTCGTTGACCCCGTACGTGTTGACGCTCGTGCCCAGGCGGCGCTCGACCTCGACCTTGTCGCCCTCGGTCACGGCGACGAAGCGCATGTTGTCGCCGAACCGGACGACCTTGAGGTTGCGCAGCGCCGCCGCGCCGATGCAGGCCCGTGCCCAGACGCCGACGCGCTCGAGCACGGCCGGGTTGCTCACGTGGCCTGCGACGATCGTGCGCGGGACGGAGAGCCGGGTCGTGATGTAGGCGAACTCGCGGTCGCCGTGGGCGGCCTGGTTCAGGTTCATGAAGTCCATGTCGATGGTGTCCCACGGGAGGTCGCGGTTCACCTGCGTGTGGAGGTGCAGCAGAGGCTTGCGGAGCTGGTCGAGACCGGTGATCCACATCTTCGCCGGGCTGAACGTGTGCATCCAGGCGATGACGCCGATGCAGTCGTCGTCCGCGTTCGCCTCGATGAGCGCACGCCGGATCGCGTCCGTGTCGGTGAGCACCGGCTTGGCGACGATCGTCGGCACCACCGCATCGGACGCCGCGAGGGCGTCGGAGATGGTGCGCGACTGGTCCGCGACCTGTGCGAGGACCTCCGGTCCGTACAGGTGCTGACTGCCGGTGAGGAACCAGATGCTTGCCATGCGATGCGTGTCCTTACTTCTGTCCGTAGACGTTCTGGTAGCGGGCGTACAGGGAGTCGATCTGGGGCTGCGGGATGCGTTCCGGCTCGCCGTACTGACGCGCGTAGTGGACCGTGCGTGCGACGTCCTCGACCATGACCGCGGCCTTGACAGCCGCCTTGGCGTCCTTGCCGATCGTGAACGGACCGTGGTGGGCCATGAGGACCGCGGGGGAGCGCGAGCCGGTGAGGGTCTCGACGATCCCGCGGCCGATGGCGTCGTCGCCGATGAGGGCGAACGGTCCGACGGGGATGTCGCCGCCGAACTCGTCCGCGATCATGGTGAGCACGCACGGGATGGGCTCGCGGCGTGCGGCCCAAGCGGTCGCGTAGTCACTGTGCGTGTGCACGACACCTCCGACGCTCGGCATGTGCGCGTAGACGTAGCCGTGGGCGAACGTGTCGGAGGAGGGGGCGCGGTCACCCTCGACCAGCGCGCCGTCGAAGTCGGTGACGACCATGGCCTCTGGGGTCAGCTGGTCGTACGTGACGCCGGACGGCTTGATGACGAGCAGGTCGGCTCCCGGGACGCGCGCGGACACGTTCCCGGCGGTCCACACCACGAGGCCGTTGGCGGGCAGCAGGGCGTGAAGAGCGGCGACCTCAGCCTTGAGGCGTTCGACCTCCTCACGGAGCGCTGCGGGGACACCGGTCATCGGTCGACCTCCAGACGGGGCGCCGGGAGCCGGCGCGTCACTGCGTGGGCACCGCGACCGGCATGGTCGTGGTGGGACGTGCGGTCGCCGTGAGTGTGCCGGGTGCAGACGTCGGACTGTGCGCTGTCCACGGTGACTCCGTTCGTCGTGCAGCGGTCCGGTGAGGGGTTCCCGCAGCTCGCCGGCGAGCCACTCGGGACTCTAGACCAGCAGACGCCCCTTCTGTCAAAACTTGACGACAACAGTGACCGTTTTGTGACCTTTATCGTCAGGTCACGTAAGAAGCAGGGCCTGAGGGGAGGTCAGCCCGAGAGCCAGCGCGACGGCACCGAGCGCGAAGACGCGTTCCCCGAGGGGTGTGGTGAGGAGCTTGACGCCGGCTGTCGCGGGCATGGAGAGCCGGGTGGCCATCGTGATCATCGGGTCGGTGAAGACAGCACCGGCGCGGGTGAGGTCGCCACCCACCACGATGACCTCCGGGTTGAGGAGGTTCACGACGTTCGCGATCGCCACGCCGGACGCCCTGCCCATGTCGGTGAGCACCCTGATGGCGGGGGGCAGACCCGCGGCCGCCGCGTCCAGCAGCTTCTCCGCGGAGTCGATCTCCGGGTGGATCGGCGCGAGGAGCTCGAGGGCGCGGTTGATCGACGCCACGGTGTTGAGGCAGCCGCGGTTCCCGCACTGGCAGAAGTCGCCGTTCTCGTCGACCGTCGTGTGCCCGATCTCGCCCGACACCCCCGTCGCGCCGTGGAAGAGGGTGCCCTCGAGGATGATGCCTGCGCCGAAGCCGTAGTTCATGCCGACGAAGACCATGCTGTGGCTGCCCTGGCCGGCTCCCCAGAGGTAGTCGGCCAGACCGCCCAGGTTCGCGTCGTTGTCCACGGAGAAAGGGATTCCGAACCGCTCGCTGAAGACTGTCGCGATGTCGACCCCCGCCCACGCAGGGAAGATCAGGGGCGACGAGGAGAGGATGCCGCGCAGGTCGAGGGGCGCCGGCACGGCGACTCCTCCCCGGACCAGCTCGCGGCGGCTCGCACCGGCCGTCGCCAGCATCTGACCGAGCAGGGTCTCGGTGAGCTCGAGGGTCGTGGCGACGTCCGCGCCGAGGACGAGCGGCCTGCGTACGAAGTCGACGACCCGTGCCGAGAGGGTCGCGAGCGCGAGTGCCAGATGGCCGTTGCCGATCTCGACGCCGAGCACGTACCGGTCCTCGAGGTCCAGGTGGATGAGGCGACCCTTCCGGCCACCGGGCTCCTCGTCGGCCCGGACGAGGCCCCGCTCCGCGAGGATGGACACGATGCCGGAGATCGTCGACGGCGCGAGGGCGGTACGTCGGGAGAGCTCTGCCTGCGTGAGCGGCCCGGCGGTCCGCAGGGCGGAGATGATCCGCTGCTCGTTGGCAGCGCGCAGCGACGACTGGGACCCAGGACCCGGCTCACTGGGCTCGGTAGGGGAAGCCATAGGGCAATCACACCACAGGAACCGTCGACTTGTGAACGATACCGGGTGCCGTCCCCGAGGATTGACAGGGATCCCTACGCTCACAGGTGTCACGAGGACGTGGCATCCGTGGACGAGCCGCGGGCCCGACGGGTGCGGGCGGCCGACGTCGATCCGTACGTTCGGGAGGGGGTCTCATGGGGCAACGCCTGTTCGCCGCGGTGACCCTGCCGCCCGACGTCGTCGACGAGCTGGAGCGGTGGGTGGACCCGCGGCGTGACGACGCCTGGCGGTGGGCACGCTCGTCGGACTGGCACGTCACGCTGGCGTTCTACGGCGACGTGGAGCCCTGGCGGTACGAGCCGCTCGTCGAGGGGCTCACGGAGGCGGCGCTGCGGACGCGGCCTTTCGCTCTCGCTCTGGACGGTGTCGGCTGCTTCGGATCGGTGGACAAGGCACGGGTGCTGTACGCCGGCGTCGTCGACCCGGACGGCGTCCTGCCGCGGCTCGCAGCGTCCAGCCGCACGGCGGCCACCACGGTCGGGATCGAGGTCGCGCGGCAGAAGTACCAGCCGCACGTCACCCTCGCACGCCGCAACCGCGCGTCCGACGCGGCCAGGCACGTACGGGCGCTGGGCGAGCTGAGGACACGCTCCTGGCACGTCTCGGAGTTCGTCCTCGTCGAGAGCTTCCTCGGACAGGGCCCGCGGGGGACGGCGCGGCACGAGGTCCGGGAGCACTTCCCGCTCGCGCCGGGCTGACCCGCGCCGCCTGAGCGGACCCTAGGATGCGGGTGTGACGAGCACCCCCGAGGCGCAAGGCCCGACGCGGCTCGCCGTGTACCTGGTCGAAGGGCGGCCCGTCCCGGGGTGGCGTGTCCCTCCTCATGTCCTCACCGCACTCCGCGGTCTGCGTCCGTACGTGGACCTGCTCGTCGTCGCCGTGAGCACCGATGTGGGCGACACCGACCGCACGGCCCTCGGTGGGTCGGCCGACCTCGTGCTGGCCGAGGAGGGCCTGTCACACGCCTCCGTGATCCGGTCGCTGCTCGACCGCGTCGCGACGTACGACCAGGTCCTGCTCACGGGGTCCGGCTGGTTCGGACCCGTGGCCGACCTGGGGTCCGTGCTCGACCGCATGGCCGGGGTCGAGGTCTGGTCCCTGCTGCCCCAGGCCTCGCGCCCGGCGTACGACCCGGCGCTGCGGCTGGGGCCCGACCCGGACTGGTACGTCATGCCCGGACACCTCGCCGCCTCTGACGACCTCGCGGCCTGGCGGGAGTCCGGCAGCAGCGACGATCTCGTCGACTCCGGCCGCTACGCGTTCCCTCCGGAGGACTACCCGTCCGCCGACCCGGCGCTCATGAACCTGCCCGCCCTGCTCGACGACGGACTCCCGTACGTCCCCGTCGAGTCGTTCGTGGTCGACCCGCTCGTCGCCGACCGGCTCGCCGTCGTGCCGGCCGACGGCTTCGCGAGGCTGCGCCACACCGGGATCGACATGGGCGAGGTGTGGCATGGGCTTCTCGACGCGGCGCCGCTGCGGGTGCTGACGACGAACCTCGGGCTCACGAGAGTCCTGGGCCCAGCCGCCGGGATGGCGTCCGGCACGGTCTCGTCCGCAGTGAGCAGCCTTCGGACAGCGGCGCTGCTGCACCTCTACTACGACGAGCTGACCGACGACCTGATGGACCGGGTCGACCTCCTGCCCGGTGAGGTCCACGTCGTCGTGACGACGACGGACGAGCAGCGGCGGGCGTCCATCGAGACGCGCCTGTCGGCACGGGCGCGCCAGTACTCGCACGAGGTGCGGGTGCTCCCGAGCAACCGTGGTCGGGACATCTCCGCGCTGCTGGTCGGCTGCGCGGACGTGCTGCGCGACCCGTCGTACGACCTCGTCGTCAAGCTCCATGGGAAGCGCTCGGTGCAGGACGACGTCAACGCCTCCGGGTGGTTCCGGCGGCACCTCCTCGACAACCTCTTCCCGGACGCCTCCGGGACGGCCGGCCTCTACGAGTGGTTCTCCGCCGACCCGCAGCTCGGCATCGCCGTGCCTCCCGTCATCCACATGTACTACCCGACGATGGGCCACGCCTGGCTGGGCAACCGGGCGTTGGCGGAGTCCCTCGCCGAACGGCTCGGTGTGACAGTCCCGCTCGACGACCACACGCCGGTCGCCCCGTACGGCAGCATGTTCGTCGCGCGCCGCGAGGCTCTCGAGCCGTGGCTCTCCCTCGGCCTCACGTGGGAGGACTTCCCGGAGGGCGCCGCCTACGCGGACGGCACGCTCGCGCACGCCATCGAGCGGATGTTCTGCTACGTCGCGGCGGGAACCGGCCGCTACACGGGCACGGTGCTCGGGCGGGAGACCGTGGGGATCGAGTACGGCTTCCTCGAGTACAAGCTCCAGGCCGTGGGGTCCCGGATGCCGGCGTACGCGGTCGACCAGGTGGCCTTCCTTGACGGCGGCGTGGTCTCGTGGAGGGCGCTGCTACAGCGACGGCTGCCGCGCCTCGTGGAGCGCCTCCGCCCCCTGTACAGGCGGCTGCGCACCCTGCGCTCGCACGCGTGACGGGGCCAGGACGGCATTCGTGCTTGGGTAGCATGTGTCGGGCTGACCGACGGAAGGATCGCTGACGTGGTGTCACTCATGGGGCGTGGGGTCGTGGTCACCACGATCCGCGTCGCCGGGTCGAAGACCCGTCTGAGCCCTGAAGCCCGCGAGGAGGGGGTGAGCCGGATCGAGTCCGGCGCCGCCGCCGCGGTGTGCTTCACGCCCGGCGGCAGCGACTGCCCGGTGCTCGCCGCCCCGAGCGACGTGCTCCTCGTCGACGAGGCAGCCCTCCGCAGCATCGACAAGGACCTCCTGCTCCGCGTCGAGGGCACCGACGGGACGGGCGACGCGGCGGTCGCGATGCTCGACCTGCAGTGGCGTCTCAATCTCAACGGACACACCGTGCTGGCCCTCGACGGCCCGGTCACGACTCACGCGCCCGAGACCGTCGGCGACGAGGAGCGGCGGGTCAGCGCCGTCCTGCAGACCCTCGCGACGCTGCCGGGAGAGGCGTTGCGGGGCCCCCTCACCGCGGCGGCCGAGCTCTACCTCCTCTCCGGCGCTCTCGCCGGGGCCGGCGTGGACACGACGACGCTCGACCTCCAGCGTTCTCCAGGCAACGACGACGTGGGCACCCTCTCGGTCCCGGCGTCCGGTGTCGCGGCGGCGCTCGGCATCAGCGCGGCCCTCGACCACGTGACGGCCGTAGCTGCGACCAGGGCTGTCGTCCAGCGCCGGCGGCGGGTCCCCGACCGAGCCCTCGCCCCTCTCGTGGAGGCGGCCGTGGTGCACCTTCTGGGCGCCTGCGACGATGCGGAGCGGCAGCGCCTCGCTCGGCTGCTGGACGTGTGCGGCGTGCGCCGAGTCCTCGCCGAGCCCGTCCGAGTGCTCGTCATCGCCCCGGAGGAGGGTCCGACCGCTGCCCGTGCCGACCGCCTCGTCAGTGCCCTCGGCGACGGCGCGTCCGTGCGACGGCTGCCGGCGGGACACACGGCCGAGACCGGGGACGTCGACTCGCTGTCCGCACAGGCCGAGTGGGCTGACGTCATCGTCCTCGCCGCCGCCACCTTCGGCGACCTCCCCGGCGCCGCACGTACGGACGCGGCCGTCGTCGTGGACCTCGCGGCCGTCGACCTCGTGTCGTGGCTGGTGCAGGGCCCCGGTCCGGGAGTGCTGGAGGAGCTCATGGGGAGGGCGGACCTCGTCCTCGCCGCCGACCCCCGGCAGCGGGACCTCCTGCTCGGGGCGCTCGCTGGGCAGAAGCGGGTGAACGCCGCGGTGTACGACGAGGACCCGTCCCTCATGTCGCTCGTGTGCACCGATCCCGACGGCGAGGCACTCGCGGCCTTCTGCCACCGGCCGGTGCGCGCCGCGGACGCGAGCCTGGCCCCGTTCGTACCCCTCCGTAAGCCGGGGGACCTCGAGAAGGCGGTCATGTACCTGAAGGAGGGTGGCACGAAAGAGCTGGCCACCCGCGTCGCACGACGACTTCGACGCCTCTATGCACACGGAGGAGCGCGCTGATGACGGAGCTCGCCAGCACCCATCTCACGCCCGGGCCGCACGACGTCCGCGAGGGCGTGGTCTCGGTCATCCTCGTCAACTACCACGGCGCCGACGACACGATCGTGTGCCTGCAGGCGTTCGACGACGTCGAGTGGCCCGCCGACCAGACCGAGCTCATCGTCGTGGACAACGACTCCGGCGAGGGCGAGGCGGAGCGCATCGCCGCCGCCCGTCCCACGGCCAAGGTCATCCAGTCCGGCGCCAACCTCGGCTTCGCGGGCGGCTGCAACGTGGGCGTGGACCACGCCACCGGCGAGTACGTGGCGTTCATCAACAACGACGCGCGGCCGGGTGCGCGCTGGATCGCGGCGGCCGTCGAGGCCATGCGGGCCGACCCCGAGGTCGTCTCGGTGGCGTCCAAGGTGCTCGACTGGAGCGGTGAGCGCGTCGACTACGTCGACGGGTCCCTGACCTGGTACGGCATGGGGTACAAGCGTGAGGCGGAGCGCCCCGACGACGGCTCGTACGAGGCGGCGCACGACGTGCTGTTCGGCACGGGGGCCGCGCTGTTCGTGCGGGCGGAGACGTACCGCGAGGTGGGCGGCTTCGACGAGCGCTTCTTCATGTTCTACGAGGACGTCGACCTGGGCTGGCGCCTCAACCTGCTCGGGCACCGCGTCCGGTACGTGCCGGAGTCGGTGGCGTACCACAAGCACCACGTGACGATGAAGAAGTTCGGCAGCTACCGCGAGACGTACCTGCTCGAGCGGAACGCGCTCATGTCCATGGTGAAGAACTACTCCGACGAGACGCTCGCCCGCGTCCTCCCGGCCGCGCTCGCGCTCAGCGTGCGTCGTACGACCGAGATGGGCGGCGTCGACGTCGCGGCGGTCGGGGCGGCCTCGCTGTCCGACACCGTCGAGCTGCCGAAGCTCGGTCTCACCGGCATCTACGGCGTCGACCACCTCACCTCCGTGCTGGAGTCGGTGGCGGAGACACGGGCTGAGCTGCAGGCGGCCCGCCGCCGGACGGACGCCGAGCTCTTCGGCCTGTTCCGGAACGCGATCGAGCCGGCGTACCCGCTGCCCCGGTACCTCGAGGCGCATGCCGACGTCGTGTCGGCGCTCGACCTCGAGCGGATGTTCTCCCCGGCGGCGCGGATCCTCGTCGTCACCGGCGAGCCCCTGTCCGGACGGCTCGCCGGTCCGGCGATCCGCGCCTGGGAGATGTCGGTCGCCCTGTCGTCGACGCACCCGGTCCGGCTGCTGTCGACGAACGGCGTGCACGGGGTGTCCCACGAGCGGTTCGAGGTGCACCAGGCCGTGGGGCAGGAGATCGTCACCCACACCGACTGGGCCGACGTCATCGTCTTCCAGGGCTTCCTGCTGGAGGCGGCCTGGTGGCTCATCGGGTCGGACAAGATCATCGTCGCGGACGTGTACGACCCGATGCACCTCGAGCAGCTGGAGCAGGCGAAGGACCTGGGGGAGCAGGGGCGGCGCGGCGCGATCCTGGACGTCACCAACGTGCTCAACAAGCAGCTCGCCCGTGCTGACTACCTGCTCTGCGCCTCGGAGAAGCAGCGTGACTTCTGGATCGGGCAGCTCGCCGTGCTCGGGCGCATCAACGCGCTGACCGTGGGCGACGACCAGGAGCTGGGCCGGCTCGTCGACGTCGTGCCGTTCGGGCTGCAGGACGAACCGCCCGTACAGCACGCCCACGGCATCCGGGGCGTGATCCCCGGCATCGGGATGGACGACAAGGTCGTCATCTGGGGCGGCGGGGTCTACAACTGGTTCGACCCGCTGACGCTCGTGCACGCCATCGACCGCCTCGCGAAGCGCCACCCGGACGTTCGGCTGTACTTCATGGGCCTGAAGCACCCCAACCCCGGCGTCCCCGACATGCGCATCGCCTGGGAGACCCAGCAGCTCGCGGAGCGGCTCGGCCTGGTCGGGCGCCACGTCTTCTTCAACTCCGGGTGGGTCCCGTACGCGGAGCGGGCCGACCACCTCCTCGACGCCGACGTGGGGGTCTCGACCCACTTCGACCACGTCGAGACGGAGTTCTCGTTCCGGACCAGGATCCTCGACTACCTGTGGACCGGTCTCCCCATCGTCGCGACGCGGGGGGACTCGTTCGGCGACATCCTCGACGAGGAGGGCATCGGCAGGGGAGTGCCGGCCGAGGATGTCGAGGCCCTCGAGCTCGCCCTCGAGGAGATGCTGTACGACGAGGCCGCCGCGGCCGCCGCCCGGGAGAACGTCGCCCGGTACGCCGAGCAGTTCCGCTGGTCGCGGGTCCTGCAGCCGCTCATGGACTTCGCCGCGGCGCCGCACCGGGCGGCCGACCACGTGCTCGCGCCGCCCCAGGATGAGGTGCCGCCTCCGGAGCCGCCGGGCCCGCCGACGCTGTTCGGCTACGTGCGCGTGACCGTCAGGTCGCTGAGGCAGGGCGGCATCCCCGAGGTGGCGCGTCGCGCTCGCGGCTTCGTACGTCGTCGCTGGCCGCGCACGGCGTAGCGTCTCCCGCGCTCCCGCCGGGGAGTGCTCCCGACTCGAGAAGGTGAACCCAGATGATCGTCGTCGTCCAGTACGAGTACCTCCCGGAGCGGACGGAGGAGCGCCTCGCGGCTCGACCCGCCCACCGGGAGTGGGAGGCGGGCCTCAAGGCTGAGGGCGTTCTCGTCCAGGGCGGTCCGTTCGAGGACGGCCTCGGGGCCATGCTGATCTTCGACGTGACCGACGACGAGACGCTCGACGGCCTTCTGGCTGCCGACCCGTACCCCAAGGACACGTTCGTCGTCGCGTCTCGCCGGCGCTGGACGACCCTGTTCGACTTCGGGCGGTGAGTCCGCGGGGAGAAACGTCGCCGGGGCGGGTCGTCGACGCCGATAGCCTTGTGCGAAGCCGATCTTTCGAGGAGTTCCGATGACGCAGCCCGAGACACTCGCCATCCACGCGGGGCAGAAGGTCGACCCCACGACCCACGCGCTGGCGGTGCCGATCTACCAGACCGTCGCGTACGGCTTCGACGACGCGGAGCACGCCGCGGACCTGTTCGCGCTCAAGACGCCCGGCAACATCTACACCCGCCTCATGAACCCCACGACGACGGTGCTCGAGGAGCGGGTCGCGGCGCTCGAGGGGGGCATCGGCGCGCTCGCCACCGCCTCGGGGGCGGCGGCCATCACGTACGCCGTGCTCAACCTCGCCCGCTCCGGCGACAACATCGTCTCGGTGTCCACGCTGTACGGCGGCACGTACGCGCTGTTCGCGAACACGCTCGCCCAGTTCGGCATCGAGGCCCGGTTCGTGAGCCCTGACGACCCGGCCGTCCTCGACGATGTCGTCGACGAGAACACGAAGCTCGTCTTCTGCGAGTCCATCGGCAACCCCGCCCTCAACATCGTCGACCTCGACGCCTGGTCGGCGAAGGCGCACGACCTCGGGCTTCCGCTCATCGTCGACAACACGGTCGGCACGCCCATCCTGTGCCGTCCGTTCGACCACGGCGCGGACGTCGTCGTGCACTCGACGACGAAGTACATGGGCGGCCACGGCACGGCGCTCGGCGGCATCATCGTCGACTCGGGAAAGTTCGACTGGGCAGCCCACGCGGACCGCTTCCCCGTGATCACCGCGCCCGACCCCGCGTACCACGGTGTCGTCTGGACGGAGGCCGCCGGGCCCGCCGCGTACATCATCCGTGCCCGCACGGTCCTCCTCCGCAACACGGGCGCGACCCCCGCCCCCATGAACTCGTTCCTCACGCTCCAGGGCATCGAGACCCTCGCCCTGCGGATGGAGCGCCACTCGTCGAACGCCCTGGCCATCGCGCAGCACCTCGCGTCGCACGACGCGGTCGCGTGGGTCAAGTACCCGGGGCTCGAGTCAAGCCCGGACAAGGCGGTCGGCGACCGTGTGCTGACCGGCAAGGGGTTCTCCGGTCTCGTCTCGTTCGGCCTCAAGGCCGGCCGCTCCGCGGGTGAGACGTTCATCGGCGCGCTGGAGGTGTTCAGCCACGTCGCGAACATCGGGGACGTCCGGTCGCTGGCGATCCACAACGCCTCGACGACGCACTCCCAGCTCAACGAGGACGAGCTCCGGGCAGCGGGGGTCCCGCCGGAGATGGTCCGCCTCTCGGTGGGCATCGAGCACGTGGACGACCTCGTCGCCGACATCGACCAGGCTCTGGCGAAGGCGGGTGCCTGAGACCAGGTGACATCGACTGACGGGGTGGGGCTCGTCGAGACGCGCACAGCGCGCCTCTTCGACCTCGAGGAGCCGCTCCGGCTCGCTCACGGCGCCACGCTGGCGCCCGTGCAGGTGGCGTACGAGACGTACGGGACGCTGAGCCCCGCGCGGGACAACGCAGTCTTCATCTGCCACGCCCTCACCGGCGACGCTCACGCCGCCGGGTACCACGAGGGCGCGAAGCGTCCGGGCTGGTGGGACAACCTCATCGGGCCCGGGCGGCCGCTCGACACCGACCGCATGTACGTCGTGTGCGCCAACCTCCTCGGCGGCTGCCAGGGGACCACGGGTCCCTCGTCGGTCGACCCGAGGACGGGGCGCGCCTACGGGCTCACCTTCCCGCTGCTCGACATGAGGGACTTCGTCACCGTTCACCGCGCGCTGTTGGCCCACCTGGGGATCGAGAAGCTGCTGGCGGCCTTCGGCGGCTCCCTCGGCGGCATGCAGGTGCTCGAGTGGGCGCTGACGCACCCGGAGGACCTGCGGCACGCCGTCGTCATCGCGGCCTCCTCCCGCCTGTCGGCCCAGAACATCGCGTTCAACGCCGTCGCCCGTGAGGCCATCACGCGGGACCCGGGGTTCTCGTCCGGGCAGTACGTCGCGGAGGGGACACTGCCCGACCGCGGGCTCTCCATCGCGCGGATGATGGCGCACATCACGTACCTCTCCGAGGAGGCCATGGCCGACAAGTTCGGCCGTACGCCGCAGCTCGGCGAGTTCGAGCACGGCTTCGGGGCCGACTTCGCCGTGGAGAGCTACCTTCGCCACCAGGGGGAGTCGTTCCTCGAGCGCTTCGACGCGCTGAGCTACCTCTACCTCACCCGGGTCATGGACTACTTCGACCCGTTCGCACGGCCGAACGCCACCGACGCGGCCGCCGCGTCAGGCGTCCGGTTCCTGCTCACGAGCTTCACGTCCGACTGGCGCTTCTCGTCGCTGCACTCTCGCCGCATCGTGCGCCACCTCGAGCACGCGAGGATCCCCGTCACGTACCGGGACATCGAGACCGCGGGCGGTCACGACTCCTTCCTCCTGGAGATCGAGCCGTACCACGAGACCATCAGGGCCTACCTCGACCGGGCGCTGGAGGAGCTCCGATGACCCTGCGCGCGGACCTGGCCCTCGTCGCCGACCTCGTCACACCCGGCTCCCGCGTCCTCGACCTCGGCTGCGGCACGGGCTCGCTCCTCAGCCACCTCTCCGCTGACAAGGGCTGTTCCGGCACGGGCGTCGAGATCGACGCCGATGCCGTCCTCGTGGCGATCCGTTCCGGGGTGTCGGTCATCGAGCTCGACCTGGACCACCAGCTCGGAGAGTTCGCCGACAACTCGTACGACGTGGTCGTCCTGTCCCGCACGCTGCAGACCCTGCACAGGCCGCACGTCGTCCTCCAGGAGATGATCCGCATCGCTCCGCGGGTGATCCTGTCGATGCCGAACTTCGGGTACTGGCGCAACCGGGTCCGGCTGGCGCGTGGGCGCATGCCGATGTCGAAGGACATCCCGTACGACTGGTACGACACGCCGAACCTCCACCACGCGACGCTGGTGGACCTCGAGGACCTTTTCCACGCCGTGGGTCTCGTCCGGCTCCAGCGCATCCCGCTGACGGTCGACGGACACCCGCTGAGGCTGCCGGACAGGACGGCGACGTGGGCGGCCGGCTCTGCCGTGTACGTGCTCGGAGCGGCCTGAGCCGGATCGCAAGGGGAGTGCGGTCCGGGCGTCAGGCTGCTGGCCGAGGCGTCAGATGAGGCCCTTCGAGCTGAGCCATGCCTTCGCGATGTCGGCAGACTTCTTCTGCTCGTTGACGCTCTGCGAGTTCAGCTGGCGCAGGTCGTCCGCGGAGAGCTTGGCGTTGACCTTCGTGATCGCGTCGGCGGCCTTGCTGTCCACCTTGGACGAGACGAGCGGGACGACGTTCTGCGGCAGGATCAGGCTCTTCGGATCCTCGAGCACGACGAGCTTGTTCGCGACGATCGCCGGGCTCGCCGAGTAGATGTCCGCGAAGTCCGCCTTCCCGTCCGTGAGCGCCTTGACCGTCAGCGGGCCGCCCGAGTCCTCCACAGGGACGACGGTGACGTCCACGCCGTACGCGGTCTTGAGCCCGGACGGCCCGTAGGGGCGGGTCGCGAACTCGCTGTTGGCGGCGATGGTCAGCTTCTTGGTCACCTTGCTGAGGTCTGCGAGCGAGGTGACGCCGTACTGGGTCGAGAAGGCCTGGGTCGTCGTGTACGTGTCCTGGTCGCTCGCGTCGGCGGGGGCCAGCACGCGCAGGCCGGACGGCAGCGCCTTGGACAGCGCAGCCTGGACCGACGCCGTGTCGGTGACCTTCGCGGCCTTGTCGAGGTACTGCAGCAGGTTGCCGTTGTACTCGGGGAACACGTCGATCGAGCCCTTGAGGATCTCCGGCAGGTACACCTCGCGCTGCCCGATCTGGTACTGGCGGGTGACCTTCAGCCCGGCCTTCTCCAGGACCTGGGCGTACAGCTCCGCGATGATCTCGTTCGAGTAGTACTGCTGCGAGCCGACGACGAGCGTGCCGCCGCCCGCGCTACCGCCGCCTCCGCTGGCGGCCGCGCTCGACGGCGAGGCGAGCGGGTTCGAGGTGGAGCAGGCGGACAGGGCAGTGAGGCCGGCGAGTGCGGCGAAACCACGTCGTGTCAGGTTCATGAGTCGGCCTTCCGATGGCAGGGCTGTTCCTCGTCGCACGCGGCAACCGGGCCGCGAGGGTCAGTATTCCCGCGTACGTACACAATCTCACCGGCTACGCATAGCGTCCACGAGGCGGGAGGCGGGGGAGCCGAGCGCGAGCTCGCGGGTGAGGGTCTCGAAGGCGACAGGATCCTTCACCTCGCGGGGGAGGGACAGGTCGCCGCTCAGGGGCAGGTCGGTCCTCACCGCGACCACCTGTCGGGCTCGTCCGATGTAGTCGGCTGCGGCGCCCAGCCTCGCCGCGATGCCGGGGGAGAGGGTCTCGGACTCGGCGACACCTTCGAGGTCGCCGTGGTCGGCGAGCAGCTTGGCGGCGGTCTTCTCCCCGATCCCCGCCACGCCGGGCAGGCCGTCCGACGCGTCACCGCGAAGAACGGCGTAGTCGACGTACTGCGCCCCGCAGATGCCGTACTTCGTCGCGAGCCAGGCGTCGTCGACGGTCTCGTACTTGGAGATCCCGCGCGCGACGTACAGCACGGTGACGTCGTCGGTGACGAGCTGGAACAGGTCCCGGTCTCCGGTCACGACGTCGACGTGGCCGGGGGCGTTCGTCGCGAGGGTGCCGATGACGTCGTCGGCCTCGTACCCGTCCGCGCCGACGGTGGCGATGCCGGCGGCGTCGAGCACCGCGGCGATCAGCGGCACCTGCATGCTGAGCGCCGCATCGGCGATCTCGGCGACGCCGGAGGCCGCGCCCCGGCCGCCCGCGCCGATGGGCAGCCTCGGGTCGGCCTTGCGGGCCGGGACCCCTCCGGCGACCCGGTGCGCCTTGTACGAGTCGATGAGCGCGACGCGCCACTCGGGGCGCCAGTCGTTGTCCCAGCACGCGGCCACCTCGTCCGGGTGCGTCTCCCGGACGAACTTGGCGATGATGTCGAGGAGTCCGCGGACCGCGTTGACGGGCGTGGTGCCGTCCGCCGCGTAGAGGGTCGGCACACCGTAGTACGCGCGGAAGTACAGGGAGGCCGTGTCGAGGAGGAGGCGGCGAGGCGACATGGCGAGAGGGTACCCGCTGGCGGCTGGGGCGCGGGGTGGACGAGAGGTGCTGGGGTACGCTCTCGTCGCGTGACGACACGCGCCGCGGAGGCCCCCGCCACGTCCCCCACGAGACGTCTCTCGCCGGGCGCGCGGCGAGGTCTGGCCGCCGTCGCCGGGGCGCTCGCGGCGCTCGCCTTCCAGCCGTACAACCTCTGGCCCCTCGTCGTCGTCGGCATCGGCCTGCTCACCGTGCTCGTGTGCGGCCGGCGGCTGCGCGAGGGTTTCGCGTCGGGCTACGTCTTCGGGGTCGCGTTCCTCACGCTCACCGTGGGGTGGACGTACGTCATCGCGGTCCCCGTCGCGATCCTGCTCGTGGTGGTCTGGGCGCTGTGGTTCGCCGGCGTCGGAGTCCTCACCACCCTGGTCATGAAGCTGCCGTTCTGGCCCGTCTGGGTCGCGTCCGAGTGGGTCCTCGTCGAGTACCTGTACTCACGCGTGCCGTGGGGCGGCTTCGGCTGGACGAGGCTCGCGTTCACGCAGGCCGACTCTCCGCTCGCGGGCCTGTTCCCGTACGTCGCGACCACGGGCGTGTCGTTCCTCGTCGCGCTGCTCGGCGCGGGCCTCGCCTGGGCCTGGTTCAGTGTCCGATCCACGGCGGGGAGGGTCCGGCTCACCCGGATCGGGGTCGTGGCGGCCGCCTACGTCCTCGCGGTCGGCGGCAGCGTCGTCGCCAGGACCCTCACCGCGGTTCCCGCCGTCGGCGACACCGTGACGGTCGGGATGGTCCAGGGCAACGTCGACGGCGTCGGGCTCGAGGCGTTCGGGCGGGCACGGTCGGTGACGAACAACCACATGTCGCAGACGGTGACGCTCATGGCCCAGGCCCGGGCCGGCCAGCTGCCCATGCCCGACTTCGTCCTCTGGCCGGAGAACTCCACGGACATCGACCCCGTCCTCGACACCGAGACCCGGCAGGTGGTCTCGACGGCCGTCGCCGTAGCGGACGTGCCGATCCTCGTCGGGGCGGTCACCGACGGACCCGGGCCGTACGAGCGGCAGACGACGGCGCTGTGGTGGGACCCGCACTCGGGCCCCGGAGCGCTGTACCACAAGCGCAACCTCGTCCCGTTCGGCGAGTGGATCCCCCTGCGTCGTCAGCTGCTCCCTCTCATCCCC
>DASSQF010000166.1:0-14534 GCA_035702685.1 Propionibacteriaceae bacterium | reverse complement strand
GGACGCTGCTGTCCCAGGGCGGCAGCGACCTCTTCCTCGCGGTGCAGGCCATCAGCATCTCGATGGTGCTGTGGCACCCGAAGCGCCAGAGCCTGCCTGACCTCCTCGCCCGCACGCAGGTCGTGCGGAGGGGCTGAGCCGGCGGACGCTCGGTCGCTAGAGCGCCAGCATGAGGCCGCCGACGAGGCAGCCGAGCACGACGATGCCCGCGCACACCCACCAGGCCCAGTCGGGCGGGGTGAACGTGCCGGCGACGCGGCGGTCGGAGATCGAGCCGTCGGGTCGTGCGGTGGCGGCGGTGGCGAAGGCGACGACCACGGCGGCGAGGAAGGCCCCGCCGATGACGAGGAAGCCGGGATGCTTCTGGACGATGCCGACGACGATGGCGGCGATGCCGGCGACGACGCCGAAGATGTAGCCGACGACCGTGAGGATCGTCTTGATGGTCGGGTTGCTGCTCAAGTAGCTCTGTGAGGTGCTCATGCTCCCGAGAGTCGCGAGGAGGCCCCCGTGATACGCCGCGCAGCGACCGGGTACAGGACGGTCACTCCTGGAGGACCATGCGCTTGCGGCGCCCTCCCTGCGCTGGAAGGCTTGACCTGACTTCGTACGACCTCGTGGAAGAGCTCACATGCCCCTGACCGACCCCGCGCTCCGCGAGCTCACCGGGCTGTACCAGATCAGCACGGAGTTCTGGGACTGGAAGGGCCACCACACCGAGGTCGACGACGCGTCGGTGGTCGCGGTCCTGCGCGCCTTCGACGTCGACGCGTCGACACCCGAGAAGGCCCGTGTGGCGGTCGAGGCGCACCGCACCCGACAGTGGCAGCGCGCGCTGCCCCCGTGCATCGTCGTCGAGCAGGGACAGAGCAGGACCTTCCCGGTGCACGTCCGTGCAGGTGCGTCGGCCCAGGTCTTCGTACGGCTCGAGGACGGCGGCGCGGTCGACGCCTTCCAGGTGGACAACTTCGAGCCCGACCGCGAGATCGACGACCAGTGGGTGGGGGAGGCGTCGTTCGCGACGCCCGCCGAGCTGCCGCTGGGCTACCACCGGCTCGTGCTGCGCTCCGACGACCGCGAGGTCTCCTCGACGCTCATCGTCACCCCGACGTGGCTGGGCTTCCCGCGGCAGATGGGCGACCGGAGGATCTGGGGCTTCGCGACCCAGCTCTACTCCGTCACCTCGCGCGACTCGTGGGGCGTGGGCGACCTCACCGACCTCGCGGACCTGGCCGTATGGAGCGCGACGAGGCACTTCGCGTCGTACGTGCTCATCAACCCGCTGCACGCCGCACAGCCCGTGCCGCCGATGGAGCCCTCCCCGTACCTGCCCTCGAGCCGTCGCTACGTGAGCCCGCTGTACATCCGCCCCGAGGTGATCCCCGAGTACGCGTCGCTGTCGGCCGAGGACCGCGCCGCGGTCGACGAGACGCGCCGGGAGCTCGTCGCGGACCTGGCCGGCTCCGTGCGGGTCGAGCGGGACGACTCGTGGGACGCCAAGCGTGAGGCGCTCGAGCTCGTGTTCCGGGCAGGGCGCAAGGCGGCCCGTCAGATGGCGTTCGAGGACTTCCAGCGCCGGGAGGGGCGCCAGCTGCAGGACTTCGCGACGTGGTGCGCGCTCAGCGAGCTGTACGGACGGAGCTGGCGCGCGTGGCCGGAGCCGCTGCAGCGACCGACGTCGCCCGAGGTCGGCGAGTTCGCGGCACGGCACAGCGACCTCGTCACGTTCTACACCTGGCTGCAGTGGATCGCCGACACCCAGCTCTCCGGTGCTCAGCAGGCGGCCAAGGACGCGGGCATGGCGATCGGCATCGTGTCGGACCTCGCCGTGGGCGTCAACGCCGACGGTGCGGAGACGTGGGCGCTCCACTCCGTCTTCGCGAACGGCGTGACGGTCGGCGCGCCGCCCGACCCGTACAACCAGTCGGGCCAGAACTGGGGGCAGCCGCCGTGGCGGCCCGACCGGCTGGCCGACCTCGCGTACGCGCCGTTCCGGTCCATGGTCGCCGGGATCCTGCGGCACTCCGGCGGGGTCCGCGTCGACCACATCATCGGGCTGTTCCGGCTGTGGTGGATCCCGGAGGGGTACGGACCGCAGCAGGGCGCGTACGTGCGGTACGACCACGAGGCGCTCATCGGCATCCTGGCGCTCGAGGCGCACCGGGCGGGAGCGCTCGTCATCGGCGAGGACCTCGGCACGGTGGAGCCGTGGGCCCGCGACTACCTGCGCCGCCGCGGCATCCTCGGGACGTCCATCCTGTGGTTCGAGTACGACCAGGAGGGGAAGCCGCTGGCGCCCGAGTGGTGGCGGGAGTACTGCATGGCGTCCGTGACGACGCACGACCTCCCGCCGACCGCGGGGTACCTCGCGCACGACCACGTGCGGCTGCGCTACCAGCTGGGCCTGCTCACGGAGTCCCTCGACTCCGAGATCGAGGCGGACGCCCGGGAGCAGTCGGCGGTGCTCGGGATGCTCGAGCAGCGCGGGGCGCTCTCGCCCGAGGACCGCGACACCGAGGACATCACGCTCGCTCTGCACCGGTTCCTGACGTGGACCCCCTCACGGGTCCTGTGCGTCGCGCTCACCGACGCGGCCGGCGAGCGTCGGACGCAGAACCAGCCCGGCACCATCGACGAGTACCCCAACTGGCGGGTACCGCTCAGTGGCCCCGACGGCGAGCGCTTGTACCTGGAGGACCTGTACGACTCGGACCGTGTCCGCCGTCTGAGCGACGTCCTCAACGGCTTCCAGACCCCGTCCCGGGACACGTCCCGCCCGGGAGCCTGACGCCTCTCGTCTCGCCAAGGCGAGCCCGTGTCGGTTTACCAGGTTAGGTAGGTAGACAGTCACTTCTCATGGCGAATCTGCCATGAGAAGTGACTGTTTACCACGTTAACGTGGTAAACCGCGCGGGCTCGGGGGGCTCGGGGCGGCCGGGGCAGCGGCGGATGTCAGGCCGCCGGGCTGGTCGAGACCGCGACGCCGGCGTCGGCGAGAGCCTGGTACGTACCCTCGAGCCGGTCCGGCGCCACCGCGGCGGTGAGGTCGGTGAGCACCGTCGTGACGTACCCCAGCATCGCCGCGTCGAGCGCCGTCGCCCGGACGCAGTAGTCCGTGGCGATCCCGCACACGTCGACGTCGGTGACCCCCGACTCGGCGAGGAACTCGTCGAGCCCGCGGCCCTCGTCGTTCGAGCCCTCGAACCCCGAGTACGCGGCCTCGTGGGCGCCCTTGTCGAACACGCTGTCGAAGTCGCGGAACGTCAGGTTCGGGTGCAGCTCCTGCCCGGGCGTGCCCACGACGCAGTGAGGAGGCCACGAGTCGACGAAGTCGGGGGTGTCGGAGAAGTGCGTGCCGGGATCGACGTGGGCGTCGCGGGTGGCGACGACGAAGTCATACCCGGGAGCCCCCGACAGGTACGCGGAGATGTCGCCCGCCACCTTCGCACCGCCGGCGACGGCGAGCGACCCGCCCTCGCAGAAGTCGTTCTGGACGTCGACGACGATGAGAGCCCTCTTGCCGGCCGGTGTGCCGAAGTCGGTGTCTGTCATGTCAGCTCCTCTCGTACGGGTTCGTGGTCATGTGGCCCGCCTCGTCCACGAAGTACGTGGGGATGCAGGGCTCGCCGCGCGACATCTTGAACGCGTCGCGGGGAAGCTCGTGCACGGCCGCCGCGTGGCGTTCACGGGCGTCGGCCAGCGACTCGCCGCCCACGACCTCGCCGCCGCGGACGAGCTGTCGCAGGAGCTGCCGGTCGTCGCCGTCGCCCTCCGGGTCCGCCCCGATGCCGATGAGCTCCGCCTCGGCGATCCCCTTCGCGTCGCGACGCCGGAGCGCGTACTTGCGTCCGCCGACCGTGGACTTGTGGAACGACTTCTTGGCGACGGGGATGAGCGGGGCGTCGGGAGCGTCGGAGGCGGCCCGTGCGACGAGCTTGTACACGAACGAGCAGGTCGGGTGGCCGGAGCCCGTCACGACCGAGGTGCCGACCCCGTACCCGTTGACCGGTGCGCCGGAGAGCGCCGCGATCTGCCACTCGTCGAGATCGCTCGTGACGATGACCCGCGTGTGGGTCGCGCCGAGCTCGTCGAGGAGCGCCCGTACCTCCTTGGCCGCGGCGACGAGGTCCCCGGAGTCGATCCGTACCGCTCCCAGCCGTCCGTCGGTGATCCGCACCCCCGTCCGTACCGCCTCCTCGATGTCGTACGTGTCGACGAGCAGCGTGGTGTCCTGGCCGAGCGCGGCGACCTGGGCCACGAACGCCTGCTCCTCGCTGTCGTGGAGCAGCGTGAACGAGTGCGCGGCCGTACCCGTCGTGGGCACGCCGTACGTACGGCCGGCCTCGAGGTTGCTCGTCGACGCGAACCCTGCGATGTACGCGGCACGCGCGGCGGCGACCGCGGCGTACTCGTTGGCGCGCCGGGAGCCCATCTCGATGCAGGGACGGCCGTCGGCCATGAGCGTCATGCGGCTCGCCGCGGACGCGACGGCCGAGTCGTAGTTGTACACGCTCAGCAGCAGCGTCTCGAGGACGACCGCCTCGGCGAAGGTGCCCTCGACAGTCACGAGCGGTGCGCCCGGGAAGTACAGGTCGCCCTCCCCGTAGCCGACGATGTCGCCGCTGAAGCGGTAGGTGCTCAGCCACTGGGCCGTGACGTCGTCGACGACCTTGTGCGAGAGGAGGAACGAGATCTCCTCGTCGCCGAAGCGGAAGTGCTCGAGCGCGTCGAGAGCCCGGCCCACGCCGGCGACGACGCCGTAACGGCGGCCGGCGGGCAGCCGCCGGGTGAACAGCTCGAACACGCTGCGCCGGAAGGCCGTGCCGGAGGCGAGCGCTGCCCGGACCATCGTGAGCTCGTAGTGGTCGGTCAGCAGCGCGGTGCTGGGCGGCGTCATGAGCCACAGGCTAGTGCTCGGCCTGGGAAGCCCCTGACAGAATGCCTCTCATGACCGAGCAGCCTGGAGGTGGCACCGCCATCCAGGAGCGCGTCGAGGACCAGCGGCTGGGGCAGGAGCCCTGGGTCTGCATCGTCTGGAACGACCCGGTCAACACGATGCAGTACGTCACGTACGTGTTCCAGAGCTACTTCGGATTCTCGAAGGAGAAGGCCACCCGTCTGATGCTGGAGGTGCACAACGAAGGGCGGTCCGCGGTCGCGATGGGCACCAAGGACGAGATGGAGCGTGATGTGACGGCCATGCAGGCGTACGGGCTGTGGGCGACACTGGAGCCGGCCGCGTGAGGAGCGAGTTCGTCCGCGACGGCGAGGGCGGGATCATGTGGTACTGCCTGCCCTTCGAGGTGGGCCTCCTCGAGTCCATGGTCACTCAGCTCGTCGAGCTCGTGGACGCGCCGCCCTGGTCGGAGGACCCTCTCGAACGGTGGGTCAACGAGCGGGAGGCCCCCCCGCTGGACCGTGAGGACCCGGCCCTGTCGAGGCTGTTCCCCGACGCGTCGAGCAACCCGGACGAGGCGTCTGAGTTCAGGCGGCTCATGGAGGCCGAGCTGCGCTCGCAGAAGTCGGCGGACGCGGAGGTCGTGCTGGCCGCCCTGGAGCCCGCCCGCGGGTCGGCGGACCCGGAGGTGGCGATCCCCGTGACGGAGCAGCAGGCGTGGCTGCGGACGCTCAACGCGGTACGGCTCGTGCTCGGCGCACGGTTGGGGATCGAGGACGAGGAGGATGCCGAGCTCGTCGACGGGCTCGACGCCGAGGACGAGCGGGCCCCGGTCGCCGACGTGTACCACTGGGTCGGCTACGTCCAGTCGCTCCTGCTCGACGCCATCACCGGCTGAGGCGCGAGAGGCGCGCCGACCGGATCCGCCGTTTCGTACCCCAGACGCCTTCCGTGGGCGCCACAGCCCGGGCGGGACCCGTCTGCGGTACGAAAAGGCGGTTCCTCGCTCGGCGAGCGACCGGTCCTGACCAGTCGTACGGCCCGTCGACGCCAGGCTCGTACGATGAGCGGGTGACCTCAGCCGACCGTGACGCACCCATCGGGATCTTCGACTCAGGGTTCGGCGGCCTCACGGTGGCGCGGTCGATCTTCGACCAGCTCCCCGGCGAGGACATCATCTACCTCGGCGACACCGCGCGGGCGCCGTACGGGCCGAGGCGGATCGCGGAGGTGCGGGCCTACGCGCTGCAGTGCCTCGACCACCTCGTCGACCTCGGGGTGAAGTCCCTGGTCATCGCGTGCAACAGCGCCTCGGCGGCCGTCCTCCGCGACGCGCGCGAGAGGTACTCCATCCCGGTGACGGAGGTCATCCTGCCCGCCGCCCGTCGCGCCGTCGCGGCGACGAAGACCGGCCGGGTCGGGGTCATCTGCACGGAGGCGACGGCGACCTCGCGCTCGTACGACGACGCCTTCGCGGCCGCCCCGCAGATCCGGCTGACGACGTCGGCGTGCCCGCGGTTCGTCGACTTCGTCGAGGCCGGAGTGACCGGCGGCTCCGAGCTGCTGGCCGTCGCGGAGGAGTACCTCGCGCCGATCCAGGAGGCCGACGTCGACACGCTGATCCTGGGCTGCACGCACTACCCGCTCCTGACGGGCGTCATCTCGTACGTGCTCGGAGACAGCGTCTCGCTCGTCTCGAGCGCGGAGGAGTGCGGGAAGTCGACGTTCTCGACGCTCACTCGACGCGACCTCCTGCAGCCTGTCCCCCGCGAGGGGTACCGGCGGTTCCTCACGACGGGCAGCCCCGAGCGGTTCGCGGGCATCGGACGCCGGCTCATGGGGGACTTCGTGGCCGACGTCGAGCCCCTCCCGGAGCTCGCCTCGGACGATCTCGGACTTGTCGGCACGCCCCGATAGGGTCGTGCGCATGGCGAGAACAGACGGCCGTGAGGCCGACCAGCTCCGGGACGTACGGATCACGCGCAACTGGCTCGACCACGCGGAAGGCTCCGTCCTCGTCGAGTACGGCAGGACGAGGGTCCTCGTCGCCGCGAGCGTGTCGGAGGGCGTGCCGCGCTGGCGCAAGGGGAGCGGGCTCGGCTGGGTGACGGCGGAGTACGCGATGCTGCCGCGGGCGACGCACACGCGGTCCGACCGGGAGTCGGTCAAGGGCCGCGTCGGGGGCCGTACCCACGAGATCTCTCGCCTCGTCGGGCGCTCCCTGCGCGGGATCATCGACTACACCGCGCTCGGCGAGAACACGATCCAGCTCGACTGCGACGTGCTGCAGGCCGACGGCGGGACGCGCACGGCGTCGATCACCGGCGCGTACGTGGCGCTCGCGGACGCTGTGAGCTGGCTGCGCGACCGCAACCTGCTGGTCCGCGAGCCGCTCCGTGGGTCGGTGGCGGCGGTGAGCGTGGGGATCGTCGGAGGGCAGGAGATGCTCGACCTCGCCTACGTGGAGGACTCGGCCGCGGACGTGGACCTCAACGTCGTGGCGACCGGCGACGGGCGTCTCATCGAGGTGCAGGGCACCGCGGAGGCCGAGCCGTTCAGCCGCGAGCAGCTCGACCGTCTGCTCGACCTGGGCCTTGCTGGCTGCGCCACGCTGACGCGCCTGCAGGAGGAGGCCCTGGGCGCATGAGGCTCCTCATCGCATCGGGCAACGCGAAGAAGGTCGTCGAGCTGCGGCGGCTGGTCGAGCAGGCGGGCCTCTCGCTCGAGGTCGTGGGACTGCACGACGTGACCCCGTACGACGAGCCGGCCGAGACAGGGGACACGTTCGAGGCCAACGCCCTCATCAAGGCGAGGGCAGGGATGGCGGTCACGGGGCTCCCCACGCTCGCGGACGACTCGGGCATCGAGGTCGACGTGCTCAACCGGATGCCTGGCGTCCGGTCGGCTCGCTGGGCCGGTCCCGGCTCGAGCGACACGGACAACCTCGAGCTGCTGCTCCGCCAGATCAGCGACGTGGAGCCCGCCCGGCGCCGCGGGCGCTTCGTCTGCGCCATGGCGCTGGTCCGTCCGGACGGCACCGAGGAGGTGCTGCGCCGCACGATGGAGGGCGTCGTCGTCGACTCGCCCCGCGGCGCGAACGGCTTCGGCTACGACCCGATCTTCGTCACCGACGGCCACGACGTGACCAACGCGGAGCTGTCCCCCGATGAGAAGGACGCCGTGAGCCACCGGGGCCAGGCCGTGCGGGCGATGCTGCCGGTGCTGGCGAGGCTGGAGGTGTCGTGAAGGCGTACCTCGACCTCCTCGACCGGGTCCTGAGAGAGGGCGTGGAGCGCGACGACCGTACGGGCACGGGCACGCTCTCGGTGTTCGGCCACCAGATGCGCTTCGACCTGCGCGAGGGCTTCCCCATGCTCACGACGAAGCGGATTCACGTCCGCAGCGTGTTCGGCGAGCTCCTCTGGTTCCTGCGCGGCGACACCAATGTCGCCTGGCTCCACGAGAACGGCATCACGATCTGGGACGAGTGGGCGGACGCGAACGGCGACCTGGGCCCGGTCTACGGCGCTCAGTGGCGCTCGTGGCCGACTCCGGACGGTCGTCACGTCGACCAGATCGCGCAGGTCATCGACCAGATCCGGTCGAACCCCTCGTCACGCCGCCACATCGTGAGCGCCTGGAACGTGGGGGAGCTGGACAAGATGGCCCTGCCGCCGTGCCATGCGTTCTTCCAGTTCTACGTGGCGGAGGGACGGCTGAGCTGCCAGCTGTACCAGCGTTCGGCGGACATCTTCCTCGGTGTGCCGTTCAACATCGCCTCGTACGCGCTGCTCACGCACCTCGTGGCCCACGTCACCGGGCTGGAGGTCGGCGACTTCGTCCACGTGCTCGGCGACACCCACCTGTACCTCAACCACATCGAGCAGGCCAAGAAGCAGCTCGCGCGCACCCCGCGACCGCTGCCCACGCTCTGGCTCAACCCCGAAGTCACGGCGATCGACGCGTTCACCCTCGACGACATCCGCATCGACGGGTACGACCCCCTTCCGGGGATCAAAGCCCCGATTGCGGTCTGACAAGGAGCGACATGGGCGACCGGCGCACGCTCACGGCCATCGCGGCCTATGCGACCAACCGTGTCATCGGACGTGACAACGGCATGGCCTGGAACCTGCCCGAGGACTCGGCGCGGTTCAAGAGAGTGACGATGGGCGGTGTCCTCGTCACGGGCCGGCGTACCCACGAGAGCATCGGCTTCCCGCTGCCGGGAAGGGTGACGGTCCTGCTGACCCGCGACCTCTCGTTCACCGATGACCGCGTCCGCGTCGTCCACTCCGTTCCCGAGGCGATCGAGGCGCTGCACGACTACCCGGAGCGACGGTGGTGGGTGGCCGGGGGTGGCGAGATCTACCGGCTCTTCTGGGACCACCTCACCGACCTCGACGTGACCGAGGTGCACGACGAGCCGGTGGGGGACGTGCTGTTCCCGGAGATCGACCCCGCGGTGTGGCGCGAGACCTCACGCACTCCGCGTGACGGTTTCGACTTCGTGGAGTACACCCGGATCACGCCTCCGCTGCCGCTTGACTGAGCTCCCGCGACAGGGTGACGAGCGGCCGAAACGCCCGAGCGGATCATTCTTTGTCAGGTGGCAAGTGCCTCCCATGTCAGGTCATAAATCGGGCCGTATGCCCGGTTGACCTCTTCTTGGAAGACGACATAGTCTCCGGAGAGCGCTTCCCGCTTGTCACCCCCGGAGGGCGAGGTGCCACCGGGAACCGCGAGGAACGTCAGGAGCAGTTCCGCCCTCGGAGCGGCTTTCTGTCAGGACAAAGTCGGCCGTCACAGACGAAGGAGTCACCCATGAACCTATCTCGCCGAACGTTGTTGTCAGGGGCGGTGGGCGTCGGAGCCCTGGGGTTGGCCGCCTGCTCGACCGGCAAGGCGGGGTCGGGCAGCTCGGCGGCGAGCGGCCCCATCCAGTTCTACCAGTCCGGCGACGCGAACCAGGGCGGCGGCTACGCCAAGATGGCGGCGCTGTACGAACAGCAGACGGGCAAGAAGGTCGAGGTCGTCGAGGTGGCCTACGCCGACCTCGCGACGAAGATCAAGAACGCGGCACAGGCCAACGCCCTCCCGGCTCTCGCGCGGATGCCAAGCATCGACCCGGTCTGGAAGGACCGTCTCGTCGACCTCAAGGACATCGTCTCGGCGAACAAGGTCAAGAGCGGGTTCGTCGTGCAGGAGAAGTCGGGCAAGGCGCTGAGCCTGCCCTCCGACATCACCGCGGTCGGCATGTTCATCAACAAGACCCTGTGGGACAAGGCAGGGGTCAAGTACCCGACGAGCGAGAGCGGCATCTGGACGTGGGACGAGTTCGTCGCCGCGGCCAAGCAGGTCCAGGCGAGCGCAGGCGCGAAGTACGGGCTCGTGTTCGACCGGTCGAGCCACCGCGAGAAGGCGCTCCTGTTCGAGTTCGGCAGCAGCTGGTGGCTGCCCGACAGCAGCGGCACGTACACGACGAACGACGCGACCAAGACGGCCCTGAACTTCTTCAAGGGCATCACCGACGACAAGTTCATGCCGAAGTCGGTGTGGCTGTCGAACGACGACCCGAACGCGCTGTTCAAGTCGGGCCAGGTGGCGGCCTACTACTCCGGCTCGTGGCAGATCGCGGACTTCGCGGCGAACATCAAGAGCTTCGAGTGGGCGTCGGTCTACCTGCCCAAGCAGCCCGTGCGGGCGTCGAACTTCGGCGAGGCGGCCGAGATGGTCGTCTTCGACGGCACCGGGCAGGAGCAGCCGGCCCACGACTTCCTCAACTGGCTGTACACGCCGGCCAACTACCAGAAGCTGTGCGAGTACTCCGTCATGCTGCCGGCCGTCGACGGAGTCACCCCGAACTACAGCGCCAACAAGGACGCGCTCACGCTGTACAACCAGGAGATCGCCGCCTCACCCGACATCGTCGGCAAGGTCAAGCAGAACGACTTCCAGAACATGCTGAGCGGCAAGAGCGTCTCCGGCGACCCCGCCCGTGACGAGACCGTGAAGTTCCTCAACGGCCAGCAGGACGTGGACACGACCATCGCCAACGTCAGCAAGGCACTCACGAGTGCATTCAAGTGAGACTCGCCGGCCGGGGGACACGGGTGACCGCGTCCCCCGGCACGACGCTCACCCCGATGACCCCGAAGGAGCGGTCATGACAGCTCTCCAGGCCCCCGTGCGACGGGTCTCGTGGAGGACGCGCGTCCGGAACAACCTCGTGCCGTTCGGCTTCACCGTCGTCACGATGGTGCTGTTCGTCGTCTTCTTCGTGTGGCCGGCCGTGCTCGGTCTCTACTACTCGTTCACGAACTACCGCGGGTTCGGTACGCCCAAGCTCGTGGGCTTCGCCAACTACACGCAGCTGTTCAGCGACAGCGACTTCTACGCGGCGGTCCTCCGGACTCTGACCTACGCGGTGCTCGTCGTGCCGCTCGGCTTCGTCGTGCCCCTGCTCGTCTCCGTGCTCCTGGTCGGACCCTTCTGCCGCTGGTCGAGAGCCGCACAGATCCTCTTCTTCGTGCCGTGGCTCATCTCGCCGATCGTCGCGGGAGTCATCTGGCGCTGGATGTTCGGGGAGAGCTTCGGTGTCGTGAACTTCCTGCTGTCCAAGCTGGGCATCGGCCACATCTCGTGGCAGACCGACTCGAACCTGTCCCTCGCCACGGTCGTCATCGCCGCCGTCTGGGGAGGGCTGGCGTTCAACCTGCTCCTGTTCATGGCGGCGCTGCGGAACATCCCCCGCAGCTACTACGAGGCGGCGCAGATCGACGGGGCGTCCTCGTGGCGGCAGTTCTGGAGCATCTCGCTGCCGCTGCTCCGGCCCACCTCGTTCATGGTGATCCTGCTGAGCTCGATCGGCGCGATGAAGGAGTTCGCCCTGGTGCAGGCGCTCAACGGCGGAGGTCCGGGCAACACCAACTACCTGATGGTCCAGTACATCTACCACACGGGTTTCGAGCTCAACAAAGTCGGATACGCGTCGGCGGCATCGTTCGTGCTCATGGTGATGCTGCTCGTCATCGCGCTCATCCAAGTCAGGATCGACCGTCGAACGGAGTTGGGATGACGACGATGGAAGCTCGCACGACGGCCGACGTCTCCCGGGGCACCGGCGTCCGACGGCGCCGTTCCGTCTCGAGGTCGGTCGCCACGACGATCGTCACCGCGATCGTGTGGCTGCTCGCGTGCGCGTGGATGTTCCCGGCGCTGTGGTTCCTGCTCAGCTCGTTCAAGCCGGGCTCCGAGCTGTTCAGCTACCCGCTCACCCTGTTCCCGAAGCACTGGACGTTCAGCGGGTACGTCACCGCGTGGGAGCGCTTCAGCTTCGCGCGGTACGTGCTCAACACGTCGGTCGTCGCCGTCGTCACGACGTTCCTCACGGTGATCGTGAGCGCAGCGACGGGGTACGCCTTCGCCAGGTACAGCAACTGGTGGCTGCGCTGGTTCTTCGTCGGGATCCTCATCACGACGATGCTGCCGACCGAGGTGATCATGCCGTCGACGTTCCGGGTGATCCTCGACCTCGGCCTGTACAACAGCCTGGCCGGCATCATCGTCCCCAGCATCATGACGGCCACGGGCACGTTCATGTTCCGCCAGTACTTCTCCACCGTGCCCACTGAGCTGGCCGAGGCGGCGAGGATCGACGGGGCGGGGGAGTTCAAGATCTTCTGGCAGATCATGCTCCCACTGGCGCGCCCGATCGCCGCGACCCTCGCGATCTTCAGCTTCCACTGGCGCTGGAACGACTACATCTGGCCGCTGATCGTGCTCAACGACCCGAAGAACTACACCCTCCAGGTGGCCCTGCGGTCGATCGTGGGCGCCGACAACATCAACTGGTCGGTGCTGTTGAGCGCGTCGATCATCTCGCTCATCCCCATGGTCGCCCTGTTCATCGCCTTCAGCCCTCAGATCATGAACGCGAACATGAACTCGGGCCTGAAGGACTGACGCCGTGACGTACCTGGACGTCCAGCTTGACCTCCTGCGCGGGAGGCTCGACCCAGGGCTGTCGCTCGAGGGCCTTGCGCACCGGGAGCTTCAGGTCCGGGTCGAGTCGCTGGTGTACGTGTGGCTGGCGGACCGTGAGCCTGAGCTGCTCGACGCAGCGGAGCGGGCGCTGGACGCTCTCGTGGCCCAGCAGGGACCGGACGGTCTGTTCCTCACCGGCGACAACCTCGTGTCGCCGCCGGACTCCGCCTTCACCGTGAACGGCCTGTGCCGGCTGCTCCGCGTTCTGGCCGCACGGACCGAGCCGGACCTCGAACATGTACGGGACAAGGCGGTCCGCGTCGTCCAGCCGTGCCGCGACGCGCTGGTGCACGGCGGCGTCCACACCCCCAACCATCGCTGGGAGATCAGCTGCGCCCTCGTCCAGCTGTGGCACCTGTTCGGGTGGACCGACTGCCTCGAGCGGGCGGGGGAGTGGCTGGCCGAAGGCGTGGACCTGCAGGAGGACGGGCTGTTCAGCGAGAGGAGCCCGAACTACGCCGTTCACGTCTCGGGCCCCTGCCTGCTCGACATGGCGCGGCTCCTGGGCCGGCCGGACCTGGCGGAGGCTGTCCACCGGAACCTCCACGCGACCGTCGACCTCGTCGACGGCCGGGACCTCGTCGAGACGATCCAGTCGCGACGCCAGGACCAGCGCAGCGACTTCCCGCTCAGCGCGTACGCACTGCTGTACCGCCGCGTCGCGACCGGTACGGGCTGTGGTGTGTGCGCCTCCATGACTGTGCGGGCGGAGGCGTCAGGCACGGCGGCAGACGTCGACGCGGCGGCCCAGGCGTTGCTGGATCCCACGCTCACCGACCTGCCACCGGTGGAGCCCGTGCGGCAGGCAGAGGGCTGGCGGCTCCTCACCACGAGCAAGCTGGCCGTGTGGCAGGGCGACGGGCTTCGGGTGGTCTGCCATGCGCCGGACGACGTGGCCCACCTGGGTCGCGTGGCGTCGGGCACCAGCGCCGACCCGACGTTCGCGAAGGTGAGCCTCGGCGGGCTGACGCTCGGACTCCGCCTCAGCCGGAGCTTCTTCAACCTCGGGCCGTGCCGGCCGACGTCCCTGCTCCTCGACGGCACCACCCTCACGCTGGCCGAGACCGTGGAGGGCCACTACTACCAGCCGCTGCCCACGAAGGCACGGCGTGCCGACGGGGACTACGAGCTGGAGTTCGAGGGTCGCTTCGCGGCGCAGATGGCCTTCTCGCAGCGAACTCGTGACACTGTCTCCCTCGAGACGAGGATCCGCGTCGTCCCCCTCGAGCGAGGCGTCGCGCTGGATATCGACACCGCCGGGGTCGCTACCCGCCAGCTCCTCGAGCTCGCCGTGCTCGACGACACCCCCTTGGGACACGTGACGGGTGGCTCCCAGCTCCGCGATGCCCGTACCGCCGTCGTCCACGGCGACACGACCTTCGCGCACGGTCGCGTCACCCTCGAGGTGCAGGGCCCGCTCGACGAGGACGCGTCCGGCGACTACAACCCGGGCGAGGCGTACACGTTCCTCTCCGGGACGGACGCCTTCCCCGGCGCCCGCCTCCTCGTGCCGTTCCGCATCCCCTCGAGCATCAGGCTGGTCCTGACGAGCACGTGATGCCGATGGCGTCGGCCTCAGGCCACTCGCACG
>DASSQF010000165.1:0-11889 GCA_035702685.1 Propionibacteriaceae bacterium | reverse complement strand
TTGATGTGCGTCAGCCCCATCGTGCCGTAGCCGACGATGACGAACCTGTGGTCCATGGGTCCCCTCGGTGGAGTCGCTGTCCCCGCTCGTGCGGGCCGGGGTCAAGCCTAGAGCGACGAGACCTCGCGCACCGGGCGGGGTGGGCCTGTCGAGACCGGTCGCTGGGCTCCTGGGGGCGCCCCCTCACTCGTCCCCCGACTCGTCCGGCAGCCCCCGACAGATACCCCTCCCGGGTACGTGTTGTACGCTGACGCCGTGGCACCCGAGATCACCGTGCAGGACGCCTTCGCCACCCCCGAGGTCACCGCCGTGCGTCGCCGTACGATCACGCTCCTGTCCGCCGCCCAGATCCTCAGCGGCCTGGCAGCCGGGGCGGTCGTCTCGGTCGGCTCGCTCATGGCCGTGAAGCTCACCTCGTCGAACGCCTGGGCCGGGTCGGTCTCCACGGCGTCGACGCTGGGGGCGGCCCTGTCGTCCCTGGCCCTCGCGCGGCTCGCCGCCTCGCACGGCCGGCGCATCTCGCTGGTGACCGGCCTGGGCCTCGCGTCGCTCGGCGCCACCTCGATCGTCCTGTCGTCGGTGTGGTCGAGCTTCGCCCTGCTGCTCCTCGGCGGGGCGCTCATGGGCGTCGGCAACGCGGCCAACCTGCAGGCGCGCTTCGCCGCCACGGACCTGTCGACGGTACGGACGAGGGCGCGCGACCTGGCGCTGGTCGTCTGGATGAGCACTGCCGGCGCGGTCACAGGGCCGAACCTCATCCGCCTCGGCGCTCCGCTGTCCCGGCTGACCGGGCTGCCGGAGCTGGGCGCCGTCTTCCTGTTCCCGCTCGTGGGGATGTTCGGGGCGATGCTCGTCATGCTCCTCGGCCTGCGACCGGATCCCCTGCTCACGAGCCGGCGCCTCCTCGGCGACGCGGACGTGGGTCACGCGCGAAAGCACGTACCGATCTCGGTCGCGTTCGCCACGCTTCGCCGCCATCCTGTCGCGCTGGCCGCCGTGAGCGGCATCCTCGTCGCCCACGCGGTCATGGTCGGCGTGATGTCGATGACGCCCGTGCACATGGCGGGGTACGGGGCGTCGATCTCCATCGTGGGCCTGACCGTCAGCCTTCACATCGCCGGCATGTACGCACTGTCGCCCGTCATGGGCCTGCTCGCGGACAGGCTGGGGTCGCCGGCCGTGCTCATCGGAGGCCTCGGCACCGTCCTCGTGGCGACCGTGCTGACGGGCCTCGGCGGTGACTCGACCATGACCGTGACCGTCGGCCTCGTCCTCCTGGGCCTGGGCTGGTCGGCCGCGACCGTCGCCGCCTCGAGCATCATCGCCGCCACGGTCACCGGCGTGGAGCGGGTCGCGGTGCAGGGCCTCTCGGACTCCCTCATGTCCCTCGCAGGGGCCGGTGGCGGTGCGCTCGCCGGAGTCGTGCTCGCCGGTTCCGGCTACTCGGGCCTCAGCGCTGCGGGCGGTGCGCTCGCCGTGGCCGGCATCATCGCGTACTGGGCACTGTCCCGTCTGCGCGTCCCCCTCGGCGAGGCGTCCTAGACCCTCTCTCGGCCCGGGAGTTGTCCACAGGGTCGTTTGTGTGCGTGCGGGCGAGCAGTCGAGGCTCTGAGGTGTGCGACCGGCCCGACCCTGGCTCCTGCCTTCCCAGCCCGTGACCCGAGCGACGCTACTCGCCTCCGGCGTGACGCGGAGAATGATCGGAACCCAGGCCCGGGCGGGGCGACTCCTCGTCGTGCGTCACGGGGTGTACGTGGCCGCGGACGCCTGGCCGGACGAGCCCCGAGCCCGCCACATCACCCTGGGCCATGCCGAACAGGTCGTGAACCCCGGTGCCGTGCTCAGCCACCAGTCAGCCGCTGTGGTCTGGGGACTGCCCAGTCCGACCGCCCAGGACTGGCACGAGCTGGACGTGTGCGTCACCCTGCCGCCTGGTCACGGACACGGGTCGCAGCAGGGATCGGCGCGGCATCGCGTGAGGCGGCTGGGTGCGGACGACGTCGTCCGCGACCCGGCGGGATACGAGGTGACCAGCATCCCCCGTACGGCGACGGACCTGGCGGCCGGCCGGCCCCTCCCGGAAGCGCTCGTCATTCTGGACGGCGCGGCGCGGCTGCTCGTCGAGCGGTACGTGAGCCTGTCGCGGCGGAAGGACTACGCGAACCCGAGGCTCGCCTCGGCGGCGCGGGACCAGTTCTCCGCTGCGTGCCCGCGGCCGCAGCTGGCCAGGGCGATCGCGTGTGCTGACCCGCGACGCGAGTCCGCCGCCGAGTCCCTGTCGGCCGGCCATCTCCTCCTCGCCGGAATTCCCACCCCTGACTGCCAGACCCGGCTGGTCACGGCGGCAGGGACGTTCTATCCGGACTTCTTCTGGTCGGACCAACGGGTGATCGGAGAGGTCGACGGGGCCGTGAAGTACCAGGCGGCCGACGCCTTCGTGGCCGAGAAGCAACGGGAGCAGATCCTTCGTGACCTCGGCTTCACCGTGGTGCGCTGGCTGGCGCGGGAGATCATGCTGACGCCCCAGGTCGTCGTCGCAAGGGTGGCACGGGGGCTGGGTCTGTAGGCGCGGCAGGCGATTCGATCGATGTGCACGTCATTCGGGGGTCGCCTCGGGCCGTCTGACACCATTCGATCGATGTGCTCGTCATTCACGTGTGTGTGGGGCCACTTGACGTGCACCTCGATGGAATGACGTCGGTCGGCCGTGTCAGGCCCGGGTGAGAACGAGCACTTCGATCGAACGACGCGTCCGAGCGGCTCTACGCTTCCGCCATGCAGCTCACCTGGGCGGAGTCCCTCGACGCATTCACCTCCGCCGCGGAGTGGTTCGTGGCCACAGCCGAGGGTGCGGACGGCCGATGGGCCGAGCCCGGCCTCGGAGAATGGGACGTCCGAGCGCTCGTGGGCCACACGAGCCGCGCTCTGCTCACGGTCGAGTCGTACCTGGCCACGCCCCCCGAGCGGGTCGACCTCGACTCGCCCGTGGCGTACTACGGGGCCACACGGCCGATGGCGGCGGGAGCAGCCGTGGCCCAGCGGGGCCGCGACGCCGGGCAGGCGCTGGGCGACGACCCTGTCGTAGCCGTGGCCGCGATCGCCGAGAGGGTGGTCCCTCTCGTCCAGCGCTGTACGGGCGAGGAGCTCCTCACCACGATCGCGGGTGGCATGCGTCTCGCCGACTACCTGCCCACACGCACCTTCGAGCTGGTCGTCCACACGTGCGACCTCGCCGCAGCCCTCGGTCAGCCCGCCGACCCGCCGGCGGTCGCGGCTCGCGCCGCCCTGGCGCTGGCCGGCGACCTCGTCATCGACGAGGGCCATGCCGGTGAGGTCCTCCTTGCCCTGACCGGTAGGAGGCCCTTGCGGGACGGATACTCGCTGGTCTGAGCCGGTCCGGCCGCGGCCTCGGGAGACCCGGCTGGCGCGCCGTGTCCGTTTCTCGTCTCGATGTGACGCGGCGGGAGTGTAATTCCATACATGGTCAGCGACTCCCCCGCGGTCTCGATCTCGGGGCTCCGCGTCAAGCGCGGCAAGGTGCAGGTATTCGATGGGCTCGACCTGGACCTGGCCCCTGGCCGTGTCACGGGCCTCATGGGCCCCTCCGGCTGCGGCAAGTCCACACTGATCCGCTGCGTCGTCGGGATCCAGAAGGTACAGGGCGGCTCGGTCACGGTGCTGGGGCTGCCGGCCGGGACTCCGTCGCTGCGACGCCGCGTCTCGTACTCCTCCCAGCAGGCCTCCGTGTACACCGACCTCAGCGTCAGCGAGAACATCGCCTACTTCGCGCGGCTGTACGGGCTGCCCGCCTCGGAGACCGACCGGGTGATCGCGGCGGTCGGCCTCACCGACCAGCGCAGGCAGCGGGCGGACGACCTGTCGGGCGGCCAGCTCACCCGTACCTCCCTCGCCATCGCGCTGCTGGGCACACCCGAGCTCCTGGTGCTCGACGAGCCCACCGTCGGTCTCGATCCTCTGCTCCGCGCCGAGCTGTGGGGTATCTTCCGCGGTCTCGCGGACTCCGGCATCACGCTCATCGTGTCGAGCCACGTCATGGACGAGGCGAACCGCTGCGACGACCTCCTGCTCATGCGACAAGGGCAGATCGTCGCCCACACCACCCCGCAGGACCTGCTCGCCGAGTCCGGGAAGGCCGACCCGGACGAGGCCTTCCTCGAGCTGATCCGACGCCATGCCGACGCTCCCCGCCACAGCATCGACACTCCGAGCGACGCGCCGGACGCCGCGCCGCGCCACGCACAGGAGGAGGTCCGATGAGGCTCTTCGCGACAGCCGGACGGGTGCTCGGCCAGCTCCGCCACGACCCCCGCACGGTCGCCATGATGGCCCTGCTGCCCATGCTCCTCGTCGGCCTGTTCTCGTGGATCATGCCGGTGCGGATGTTCGACCAGGTCGGGCCCATGCTCATCGCGCTGTTCCCGTTCACGGTGATGTTCATCGTCACGAGCATCGCCACGCTGCGCGAACGGACGTCCGGGACGCTCGAGCGGCTGCTCACGACGCCGCTGCGCAAGGCTGAGCTGCTGTTCGGGTACGAGATCGCGTTCGGCCTCGTCGCGGTGCTGCAGGCGATCCTCGTCGTGTCGTTCGCCGTGTACGTGTGCGGGCTCGAGATCGACGGCAGCCTGTGGGTGGTCGGCGGCACCGCCGTGCTCAACGCGCTCATGGGCACGGCGCTGGGTCTGCTCGCGAGCGCGTTCGCCCGTACCGAGTTCCAGGCCGTCCAGTTCATGCCGGTCTTCGTGTTCCCTCAGATGGCGCTGGGCGGCGTGTTCATGCCCCGCTCGGGCATGCCCGACGTGCTGTCGGCGATCTCCGACTGGCTGCCACTGTCGTACTCCATCGAGGCGATCCAGCGCGCCGTGGCGAACGTGAGCGGCTGGGACCTGCAGCGCCCGCTCCTCATCCTGGTCGGCGTGACGCTCCTCGCTCTGCTCCTGGGCTCCCTCACGCTCCCGCGCCGTACCCCCTAGCCAGCGGCACCTCGCTCTCGCCGAGAGGAGTCGTGCGCGTTCCGGAGAGGACCTGTGCACGTCTCAGAGCGGACCTGTGCACGTCCCCCGAGAGGAGCTGGTGCAGTTCCTGCTAGAGGGTCTGCTCCGTACGGGCGATGATGTCGTCCTGCGTGGCCTTGGAGAGGACGTTGAAGAAGGCGCTGTACCCGGCCACACGCACGATGAGGTCGCGATGGCGCTCGGGGTGCGCCTGGGCGTCGAGCAGGGTCGCGCGGTCCACGACGTTGTACTGCACGTGGAAGCCGTCGAGCCGGTTGAAGAAGGTACGGAGCAGCAGCACGAGCTTGGCCCGGTCCTCGGGCTTGCGCAGCATCGCGGGCGAGACCTTCTGGTTGAGCAGCACGCCACCCGTGATCCGTTCGGTGTCGAGCTTCGACACCGACTTGAACACGGCCGTCGGCCCGTGGGTGTCGGCGCCGTGGCTGGGCGAGCAGCCCTCCGCGAGCGGCTCGCCCGCGTGGCGGCCGTCGGGCGTCGCCATCGTCGACGCGCCCTGCGGCACGTTCGCGGAGATGGACGACGTACCGGCGTAGTAGCGCCCGCCGATCGGCCCTCGCCCGTACCGCGTGTTGGTGTGCGCGAAGATCTCGTCGATGCACGAGCCGTACGCCTCCACGAGCAGTCCGTCGACGTAGTCGTCGTCGTTGCCGTACTTGGGCGCGGCCTCGAGCAGCTGGCGGATCTCCTCCCCGCGCTCACCCGCGAAGTCGCTCGCGAGCGCCTTCCACAGCTCGGACGCACTGACCGAGCCGTCCTCGTACACGCACTTCTTGATCGCCGCGAGCGAGTCCCCGAGGTTCGCGATGCCGACCTGGAGCCCGGAGACGAAGTCGTACACCGCCCCGCCCTCCTTGATCGGCTTGCCGCGGCCGAGGCAGTCCTCGACGAGCGTCGAGCAGAGGATGTCGGCGACGCTCTCCTCGAGCGCGATGTCGCACGCCGAGTCGAGGATGACGCAGTGGCGCTGGAACTCGCGCACGGTCACGTCCCACGCGTGCATCAGCTCGTCGAAGCTCGTCATCTCGGTGAAGTGCTTGACGGGTGTGGCCAACGGCGTGCCGGTCTTCGGGTCGGCGCCGTTGTTCATCGCGACGAGCAGCGTCTTGGGGAAGTTGAGGAAGCTCATCCCCGTACAGCGGTAGCCCCACTTCCCCGGCACCGCGACCTCGACGCAGCCGATCGCGGAGTAGTTGTACGCGTCCTCGACCGCCACGCCCTTGTTCACCATCGACGGGATGATGATCTCGTCGGAGTTCATCGCCGGCATCCCGAACCCGAGCCGCATCACCTCGATGCACTCCGCCATGAACGCGTCGCTGAGTCCGCGGTGGTAGCGCACCGTGAGGTTCGGCTGCGGGAGCCGCGTCTGGGCGACCGAGCGGAGGACGAGGTACGAGAGGGGGTTCACCGCGTCGCGCCCATCGGGCGTCTGCCCGGCGACGGTGACGTTCTGGTACAGCGGGCCGCCGGCGCTGAACCGCGTGTGCGACCAGCTCCGGATCTTCGCGACCGTGATCGTCTTGAGCCACAGGTTGGTGAGCAGCTCCGTCGCCCGGTCAGGCGTGATGCGGCCCGCCGCGAGGTCGGACTCGTAGTAGGGGTCGAGGTACTGGTCGAAGCGGCCGTACGAGAGCGAGTGGCCGTTGGACTCGACCTGGAGGCAGAGCTGTACGAGCCAGACCGCCTGTACGGCCTCGTGGAACGTCTCGGCCGGCTGCTCGGGCACCTTCGCGAGGATGCGGCTCATCTCGGTGAGCTCCGCGCGGCGGGCCTCGTCCGGCTCCGTCGTGGCGAGGTCGGCGGCCAGCGCTGAGTACCGGTGGGCGAAACGCACGACGGCGTCGAGCGTGATGAGCACGGCGCGGTAGAAGTAGGACTTCGTGAGCTGCCCGGCGTCGGTGAGGTCGAGCGCGGCGAGGAGGGACTGGGTACGGGCGCGGTAGCCCGCCAGGCCCTCGCGGAGGACGCGGCCGTAGTCGACGGCGATGTGGGCGTCGCCGGAGGTGATGTTGCCCTCGGGGTGGATGATGCCGAGGTCGTAGAACGTGCGGCTGGCCGGCGGCATGAGGCTGAGGCCGCGGTCCTTGAGCGTGTTGTGCTCCCAGTACGGCGCAATGTCGCGGAGCGTCTGCTTCGCGTCCTCGGTGATCGTGAAGCGGTCGCCCGGCCGCTGGTCGAACTCGTCGAGCTCGGCGATGACCCAGTCCATCGCGTACTCGGGCATGATCGGCGCCGCACGGTTGGCCGACGCCTGGTTGCCGCAGATGAGCGTGGCCGGCTCGATGAAGATGCTCATGTGCTCGAGGACGTTCTGCACCATGAGCGCCCGGCGGAGAACCATGGGCTCGTCCTGGTGGAGCCTGTACGTCTCGGTGGTGAGGATCGCGCGCTCGACGCACACCGACTGCGGGGTGTCGAGCAGCTTCTCGCGCCAGGCGGCCATCCTCGGCGTGAGCCGTCCGAAGTGGGGTTCCTCGACTGTCACCGGCGGCTCGACCAACGTACTCATGACGTCCTCTCTAAGTTGCATACGCATCCTAGATGACTTACGAATGAAAGTCGAGCGAGGGGTCGGTGCCGCCCTTCCGACCCGTACGGCACCGTGCGCCTCCGACTCGATAGGCTCCGGCACGAGACTGGAGGAGCCATGGAGATCCTGTTCGACACCGCCAACCTGGCCGACATCGAGGCGATGACGCCGATCTACCCGGTCTCGGGGGTGACGACGAACCCGACGATCATCCGGGCCGAGGGACGCATCGACTTCTACCCCCACTTCCGGCGGATCCGTGAGCTGATCGGCCCCGACCGTACCCTCCATGTCCAGGTCCTCGCGCAGGACGCGGATGGCATCATCCGTGACGCCCACCGGCTGCGGGAGATGATCGACGAGCAGGTGTACGTGAAGATTCCCACGACCGAGCAGGGCATCAAGGCGATGCGGGAGCTGTACGCGCAGGGCATCGGCATCACCGCGACCGCGATCTACTCCAAGACCCAGGGCATCCTCGCGATCGCGGCCGGCGCCGACTACATCGCGCCGTACTTCAACCGCATGGAGTCCCTCGACATCGACACTGTGGCGACCATCAAGTCGCTGGCGAAGTTCATCGACAAGCACGGCTCCGAGTGCAAGATCATGGCGGCCAGCTTCAAGAACGTCGCACAGGTGTCGGCCGCGTTCGAGGCCGGCGCCCAAGCCGTCACTCTCCCACCGCAGCTGCTGCGCGCCGCTCTCTCCACGCCCGACGTCAACCAGGCCGTCGGCGCGTTCGCGAACGACTGGTACGAGACGTTCGGGACGACGACGCTCCCCTGAGCGGGCCTCGCCGGCGCCGCCACGACCGCCCGGCCGTGCGCGGCCAGGCAGCGCGGCACCCGGAAGAGGTGCTCGCCGCCCGGGCTCGGCTCGATCCGCCGCCTTTTCGTACCTGAGACCGGGCCGATCGGCCCCTGACGGGCGATAGGGCCCTGTTCGGGTACGAAAAGGCGGATCCCGACCCGGACCTACACGTACGCGCGTACCCCGTGCTCGCGGAAAGTGGCCACGTACGGGCCGAGGTCGTCCTCGTGCAGGGCCGGAACGCCGGACATGGCGTACTCCCACCCGAGCAGCTCGTACTTGCGCTCGCCGAATTGGTGGAACGGCAGGAGCTGGACCTCACGGACGCCCATCGGCGCCAGGAGGCGGGCGAAGGCGACGGCGTCATCGAGCGAGGCGTTGACGCCCGGGATGACAGGGATCCGTACGAGCACAGGCTTCTCCGCCGCGAGCGCGCTGCACAGGTTCTGCAGCGGAAGGTCGTTGTCAACGCCCGTCCAGCGCCGGTGCTGGTCGCGGTCCCAGTGCTTCACGTCGATGATGAGGAGGTCGACCTCGCCGAGGATGCGGGTGAAGATCGCGGGCGCCGCGTACCCGGTCGTCTCGATCGCCGTGTGGATGCCGCGCTCGCGCAGGGACAGCAGGAGGCTGCTCGTGAAGCGGTGCTGCACCATCGCCTCGCCCCCCGACAGGGTCACGCCGCCGCCCGACTCCTCGTAGAACGGCAGGTCCTGAAGGCACGTGGCGACGACCTCGTCGAGGATGTAGTCGCGGCTGTCGGGCCCGTACCTGTCCGGGTGCACGCCGTCGGCGACCTGGACGACCTGCAGCTTCTGAGATCCGGGGTTCGAGCACCACGCGCACGCCATCGGGCAGCCCTTGAGGAAGACGACCGTACGGATGCCGGGCCCGTCGTGCAGGGAGAACTTCTGGATGTCGAAGATCCGACCCGTCAGGGCTTTCGATATCATGTCCACGACCTTTCGTACGTAACTCTACAGCCGTCGATTCCGGAGGTTCACACGTGGACAGGCGTTCGCAGATGCTCGAGTACGTCATCGAGCAGGAGCGGGTCGACGTGAGCGAGCTCGCGGAGCGGTTCGGCGTCTCGCAGGTGACCGTGCGGAAGGACCTCGACCACCTCGAGAGGAACGGGCTGGTCAGGCGTCAGCACGGCTACGCGGTGGCCATCGCGCCCGACAACCTCCGCAGCCGCCTCGCGTTCCACTACGAGGCGAAGCGTCGGATCGCAGCCGCCGCCGCCGACCTCGTACCCCACGGCGCGACGGTCATGATCGAGTCCGGCTCGTGCTGTGCGCTGCTCGCCGACGAGCTGTCGCGCACGCGGCGGGGCGTCACGATCATCACGAACTCCGCGTTCATCGCGGACTACGTACGGGAGGGGCAGGCGGCGGTCGTCCTGCTCGGCGGCGACTACCAGCCGGAGTCGCAGGTGACGGTGGGGCCACTCGTCGAGCAGTGCCTCGGCGGGTTCCACGTCGGCCACCTCTTCGTGGGCGTCGACGGGTACACGCCGGAGGCCGGGTTCACGGGCAAGAACCATCTCCGCGCGGCGGTCGTCCACCAGATGGCGAAGCGCGCGGACCAGGTCGTCGTCCTCACGGAGTCGCTCAAGTTCCCTCGTCAGGGGGCGGTTCCGCTCCTCGCGGCCTCCGAGGTGACCCGGGTGATCACCGACGAGGGGCTGGATGCGACCATGGCGGCACACCTCGCCGACGCAGGGATCACGGTCTCGACCGTGCCGGTGAGCTAGGTACGGAAGGACGCCAGCGATGACGACGATGTCGGCGGGTCTCGGGACGGTGCAGGTGAGCGCAGCCCCGGGTGAGCCTGATCAGGCCGGCGAGCGGTCGACCCTGGCGCTGGGAATCGACATCGGCGGTACGGGCATCAAGGGCGCGCTCGTCGACGTGGCGGCCGGGACGCTGGTGGGCGAGCGCCGGTACATGCCGACGCCGCAGCCTCCCACCCCCGCTGCGATCGCTGAGGCGGTACGGGAGATGCGTGACCTCGTCGGCGTACCCGAAGGCACCCCGGTCGGCGTCGCGTTCCCGGCGATCGTGCGGCACGGCGTCGTGCGGAACGCGACGAACATCGACGCGAGCTGGATCGGGACGAACGCGGCGGACCTCTTCTCGTCCGCCCTCGGGTGCCCGGTCACCGTCCTCAACGACGCGGACGCGGCCGGTCTGGCGGAGATGTCGCTGGGCGCCGGGCGCGACGCGGCGGGTGTCACGCTGGTCGTGACGCTCGGGACGGGCATCGGCTCGGCGCTCTTCCTCGACGGCCGTCTCCTTCCGAACACCGAGTTCGGCCACCTGAGCATCAACGGGATCGACTGCTGCCCCTGGGCGTCGGCAGCCGCGCGGGTACGCGAAGGACTCTCGTGGGCCCAGTGGATCTCGCGGCTGCAGGACTACCTCGGGTTCGCCGAGTTCCTCATGTGGCCCGACCTCATCATCATCGGCGGCGGCATCAGCCATGACGCCGAGCAGTTCCTGCCCTTGCTGCAGCTCGATGCGCCGGTGGTACGGGCGGTGCTGGAGAACGACGCGGGCGTCATCGGAGCCGCGTGCGAGGCGCTCGAGGTGGTAGGAGCTCACTGAGCGGTCGCTCTCTGCGGACGTCGTGCGGGCTCCACGCACTGTGTAAGGGCGCGCGAACCTGGGTACGAGGTTTGTCAGGAGGCGCTCCGCGGACGCGGACGCCTGCCGTTCTTCGAGCTGAGGAGTGCCTCATGGCAGTGACGAGCTTCCAGGACCTGCCCCTGGCGGACAAGGACCGCGAGTGGGACGCGGACGCGGCAGAGGAACGCGTTCGCCGCTGGGCCAAGGTCGGGGACGAGCCGAACGAGAAGTACCGCGACGCGTTCGTCTGGTACGACGCGGACAAGAAGGACAACTTCACCGCCTACAAGCTGCAGATCGCTGACGTCATCGACGGCAAGCTGAAGGCGGTGCCGCGCGGCGTGATGGCGGCCGCGGCGGTCATGCAGGGCTCCCGGGGCGGGGTCGACCTCCCCGACAAGGACCGGGACCGGGTCAAGAGCCACCTCGCGAAGTACTACCGCAAGTGGGGCGACGAAGCGCCCTGGGAACGCGACTGAGTCTTCGCTGCGTGGGGGTCGCGGGCCCAGCGCCGTACCCGCGATCCCTGCGGTCACAGGAGGTTTTCCACAGAATCGGTTGCGGGCCCCTGGGGTCGAGTCAAGAATGAGCCCATGGCCCGCCCCCGACGCCAGTACCTTCTTGCGGCCCTGCTCGCTGCGCTCACTCTCGCCGCCTGTACGAGCGGGGGTGCGCCCCCGCCGGCTCTTCCCAGCATCTCCACGCCGCCTTCAGCAGCAGCCAGTTCACTGTCCCCAGAGGACCAGGCCAAAGAGTCCGCCAAGGCAGTGATCGAGAAATACTTCAGTACGATTCCCCGGTGCTTGACTGACCCAGCCAACACGCCCGGAACCTGCTTCGATGAAGTCGCGATATCCACCGAACTGCTGGACCTTCAAAATAT
>DASSQF010000164.1:0-7428 GCA_035702685.1 Propionibacteriaceae bacterium | reverse complement strand
GAACCATCAACGGGACCACGGCGGCCTACCCGGGGGTCGACCGCCGGATCCAGGTGCACGGAGACCGCGGGTCGGCGATCATCGAAGAGGGCCGCCTCACGTACTTCCACGCGGCCGGTGGCGACGCCGCCGATCTTCCGTACGGCTCCCGCGGGGACGACAACCAGGCTGCGTCCGTGTTGCCCCAGCGGGCGCCGTCGCACCGTCCGGAAGGACAGGACCAGCCGACCGACCGTGCCTTGTCCCCCGAGGATGAGGGCGACGGGTTCCACAGCCCCCACGCGCGTCAGTTCAGCGACTTCCTCGACGCAGTCGCCCAAGGACGCCGCCCCCTCGTCACGGTGACCGAGGCCGCGAAGACCTTGGCCCTCATCCGCGCCATCTACGAGTCGGCTCAGCGCGGCGAACCCGTACAGGTGACGGCTGTGGGCGACTGAGCCCGTACGACGTCCGCCACGCTGCTCCTCGAGAGGGAAGCCCATGTCGCACCAGAGACCCGTACCGTTCGCGGTCATCGGTCTGAACCACCCTCACATCTACGACCTGGTCGACACGCTGCGTGCGGCCGGCGGAGTCCTGGTGTCGTTCTTCGCCCTGGAGGACGACCTGGCGCACACGTTCTCCACGAGGTTCCCTGAGGCCGTGCGGGTGCGGGCCATGCAGCAGATCCTCGACGACGAGTCCGTCCAGCTCGTCGCGAGTGCTGCCATCCCGAACGAGCGGGCAGCGATCGGGGTGCAGGTCATGCGCCACGGCAAGGACTTCTTCACGGACAAGCCGGGCTTCACGGAGCTCGATCAGGTGGCCGACGCGCAGCGGGCTCACGAGGAGACGGGTCGGCTGTTCTATGTCGCCTACGGCCGCCTGAGCAGCCGCGCGATGCACCGGGCCGGCGAGCTGGTGCAGAGCGGGGCGATCGGGCGCCCCATCCAGACGATCGGGCTGGGGCCTCACCGAGTGAACGCTCGAACCCGGCCGGCATGGTTCTACGAACGGGCGCGCTACGGAGGAATCATCACCGACCTCGGATCGCATCTCGTGGAGCAGTTCCTGTTCTTCACCGGAGCCACGACAGCGGACGTCGTGTCCGCGCAGGTTGGCAGCTACGACCACGCCGACAGTCCCGAGCTGGAGGACTTCGGCGACGCGGTGCTCCGCGCCGACAACGGCTCGACGGGCTACCTGCGGGTCGACTGGTTCACACCCGGGGGGCTCGACACCTTCGGAGACCAGCGGCTCATGGTGCTGGGGACCGACGGCTACCTCGAGATCCGTGCCACCTGTGACCTGGCAGGCCGGCCCGGCGGAGAGCACCTGTTCCTGGTGGATCACAAGCGCATACAGCACGTCGACTGCCACGACGTCGACACGCAGCTCGGCCGCCGTCTGCTGGATGACGTGACGGGCCGCACCCAGACCGTCATGAGCCAGCGTCACTGCTTCGAGGCGTCCAGGGTCACGCTGCGCGCCCAAGCGGCGGCCCAGCACATCCCCGGGATCCGTCCTGAGGACGGGCGAAAAGTTCAGTAAGGGCTCAGCACTCGGCCCATCTCGCTGTCGCCCGCGGAGGACGATGAGGCTGAGGAGGCGTGAACGATGCGACTCGGAAAATGGTTGACGTACGTTGCCTTCGTCCTCATGATCCTGTGGACCGCCGCCTTCGGCTTGTTCGCCGCAGGCTACGCGCTCGAAGATCCCGGCGGTGTCCCCGGCGCCCTCATGGTCGCCGTGCCGGCAGCCGTCGTTGTCCTGCTCGCTCTCCTGGCACTGTGGCGCCCGACCTGGGCGTCGCCGGTGTTCGTGGTCCTCGTGGCGGCCGTCCTCGCCGTGGCCGTCCTCGACACGTTCCGGCTGGGGTTCGACCGGAACGTGGTCGGACCGGTCGGGGCTGTGTCCGACCTCGTGGTGGCGGCGGGGCTGGCGTTCCTGGGCCTGCGACGCAGCAAGCTGGCGGGGCTGCTGCTCGTCGTCCTGAGCCTGGGGACCTTCGGCATCCTGATGGCCCGCACGGTGGGGGCCGGGCCCGACCGTCCCCCGCTGTCCGCGATCCTCACGGGGTCCAGCGGTGTCGGTCTCGTCCCGATGCTCGTCATCGGTGTCCTGTTCCTCGTCGCGGGGTTCCTCCTGCACGAGGGACGCGACGACGTCCTGCCGACGAGCGGTGGGTCGCCGTCCGGCACGACGGGCCGTCACCACCGCAGCACGCGGCGCCAGGCCACGAGGCCACGGCACCCGGCAGCGCCCTGACTGCCGAACCGACGAAAGGGTGTGGTCGTCATGTACGTCATGCCGCACACACGTACGGGGTGGTGGGCCCTCTGGCTCCTCGTCCCGGTGCTGCTGTACCCGCTCTACTGGTCGGTGTTCCTCCTGCTGCCGGAGGCGGTGCGGACGACGGGGGTCGTCGTCGCCGCGCTGGGCGTGCTCATCGTCGCCTCCTTCGTGGTGGCCTCGGTGGCCATCTTCCAGCTCAAGGAGCGGTCCCTCGTCCTGATCGTCGTGGCGGCCGCCACCGTGCTGCTCGTCCTGGTCTTCGCCGTGGGTGAGTCGCTCGGAGGTCATTGACGTCCAGATCTCACAGTGACGCATCCGCCGCTGTGAGGTCGATGTTGCCTGACGGATACAGGCGGATCGACCGGCCGTAACGCGGTCTTCGTAGCGTCCTCGGCATCCGAGGCCGGACCCCCAACCTTGGGGCTCCGAGTGCTCGGCGGCACGAGGAGACAGCCATGAGCACCCGGGACGCAGGACCTGTCACCGACGAGACGGTGGCCCGCGGCGAGAGCCTCCAGAGCGCGGTGGCGCAGCCCGCGACGACACCGGCCTCCAGCGGTCTGGGCCGCATCGGCCGCGGCCGCTGGATCGAGCACTGGGACGCCGAGGACTCGGACTTCTGGCAGTCCCGCGGACGCCTCATCGCCCTGCGGAACCTGATCTTCTCCATCCTCGCCGAGCACATCGGCTTCTCCGTGTGGCTGCTGTGGAGCATCGTCGTCGTCAAGCTGTACGGGACGTACGCGCCGGACGGCACCCTGCTGCGCGCCGGAGCCAACGGCTGGGCGCTCACCGCGAGCCAGGGCCTCACACTCCTGGCGCTCGCCTCAGGCGTCGGCGCGTTCCTGCGCATCCCGTACACGTTCGCCGTCCCGATCTTCGGCGGCCGCAACTGGACGGTCATCTCGGCGCTGCTCCTGCTGGTCCCGACGCTCGGGCTGGCCTGGGTCCTGGGCCACCCCGAGACGCCCTTCACCACCCTCATGGTCGTCGCCGCGACGGCCGGCCTCGGCGGCGGCAACTTCGCCTCGTCGATGGCGAACATCAGCTTCTTCTACCCCGAGCGCGAGAAGGGCTGGGCGCTGGGCCTCAACGCCGCGGGCGGCAACCTGGGCGCGGCCGTGGCCCAGAAGCTCGTACCGGTCGCCATCGGCATCGGCGGGTGGGGACTCGCGAGCGCCGGGATCGTCTACGTGCCGCTGGCCGTCGCCGCAGCCGTCCTCGCGTTCCTCTTCATGGACAACCTCCGCGAGGCCAAGGCCGACCCCGCCCCCACGCTGCGTGCGCTCGGCCACGGCCACACGTGGGTCATGGCCCTGCTGTACGTGGGCACGTTCGGCTCGTTCATCGGCTACTCCTCCGCCTTCCCGACGCTGCTCACGGTGACGTTCGGGCGCCCGGACATCGCCCTCGCGTGGGGCTTCGCGGGCACGCTGCTCGGGTCGCTCATCCGGCCGGTCGGCGGCCGTCTCGCCGACCGGTTCGGCGGCGCCGTCGTCACCGTCGCCGCCCTCCTCGCCATGGCGGGCGCCGGCTACGCGGCGGTCGTCAGCGTCCAGCACCGGGACCTGACGGCGTTCTTCTCCTCCTTCCTCGCCCTGTTCGTCTTCACCGGCGTCGGCAACGGCTCCACCTACCGGATGATCCCCGCGATCTTCGGCCGGCTCCGCGAGCGCAGCGAGGCGCCGGACGCCACCCTCGACTACAAGCGCCGGGCCGCTGGAGCGGTCGGCATCATCTCCTCGATCGGCGCCTTCGGCGGGTTCGCGATCCCCTTCGTCTACCTGTGGTCGCGCGAGCGCTTCGGCGGCTCGATCGTCCCGGCCCTGGAGCTGTACGTCGGTGTCTTCCTCGCGCTCGCCCTCGTCACGTGGGTCTTCTACCTGCGCCGCGGCGCCGCACTGCGGGGCGTGTGACATGTCCGTGGCCACCCACTGTCCGTACTGCGCCCTCCAGTGCGCGCAGACACTCGTCCCGACCCCGGGCGCTCCCCTACCGGTCGCGGTCCAGGGCCGCGACTTCCCCACCAACAGGGGCGGGCTGTGCCAGAAGGGCTGGACGTCGGCTGAGGTGCTGGCCGTGCCGGACCGCCTGACCACACCGCTCGTCCGGGAGGACGGCCGGCTGCGCGAGGTCGGCTGGGACGAGGCGCTCGACCTCGTCGCAGGCCGGATCACCGAGCTACAGCGGCGCCACGGCCGTGACGCCGTCGCGGTCTTCGGCGGCGGCGGGCTCACGAACGAGAAGGCGTACGCGCTCGGCAAGTTCGCCCGCGTCGCGCTCCGTACCCGCTACATCGACTACAACGGCCGCTTCTGCATGTCGTCCGCGGCGGCCGCCGCGAACCGCGCCTTCGGCATGGACCGGGGCCTCCCGTTCCCGCTCGCTGACCTCGCCGGCGCCGACGCGGTGCTCGTCATGGGCTCCAACGTCGTCGCGACGATGCCCCCGCTCGTCCAGCACCTGGCCGGCGTACGCGAGCGTGGCGGCCTCCTCTACGCGGACCCGCGCGACTCGGGAACCGCGAAGCTCACCGCGGAGGGCGCGGGGATCCATCTCCGGCTCGTGCCGGGCACCGACATGGTCGTGCTCCTCGCGCTGCTCCACGTCGTCGTCGAGGAGGACCTCGTCGACCACGCGTACCTGGACGCACGTACGACCGGCTGGGACGACGTGCGCGCCTCGGTCAGCCGCTGGTGGCCGGAGCGCGCGGAGGCCGTGTGCGGCGTCCCGGCGGACACTCTGCGGGCGGCGGCCCGCGTGCTCGCGGCTGCGGCGCCCTCCCGCGGTGGCCGCGGCGCGTACGTCATCACCGGCCGCGGCCTGGAGCAGACGTCCCAGGGGACGGCGGCAGTCAGCGCGGCGATCAACCTTGCCCTCGCGCTGGGCCTGCCCGGCCGAGTCGGCTCGGGCTACGGGACCCTCACCGGCCAGGGCAACGGCCAGGGCGGCCGCGAGCACGGCCAGAAGGCCGACCAGCTGCCCGGCTACTCCTCGATCTCAGACCCCGCACGTCGCGCCCACGTGGCCGCGGTGTGGGGCGTCGACCCCGACGACCTCCCTGGTCCGGGAGTGCCGGCTGTCGACCTCCTGCGCCGCCTCGGGACGGACGACGGACCGCGCGGGCTGCTCGTGCACGGGTCCAACGTCGTCGTCTCGGCGCCCAACGCCGACGCGGTCAAGGCCTCCCTCGGGCGGCTCGACCTGCTCGTCGTGTGCGACGTCGTGCCGTCCGAGACGACCGCGTACGCCGACGTCGTGCTGCCCGTCACGCAGTGGGCGGAGGAGGACGGCACGATGACCAACCTCGAAGGTCGGGTCATCCGGCGCCGACGGGCCGTCGACGCGCCGGGCGAGGCCCGGTCGGAGCTCTGGATCCTCGCCGAGCTCGCGCGGCGCCTCGGCTCCGCGGCCACGTTCTCCGCCGACGCGGAGACGACGTTCGACGAGCTGGCCCGCGCCTCCCAGGGTGGCATCGCCGACTACTCGGGCATCACGTACGACCGTCTCGAGGGCGAGGGCATCCACTGGCCGTGTGACGCACCTGGCCACCCCGGCACGCCCCGCGTCTTCCTCGAGCGTTTTCCCACCCCGGACGGCCGGGCGCGGATGACGCCGGTGGACCACCACGCGCCCGCCGACGACGTCCGTCCGGACGCACCGCTGTACCTCGTCACCGGGCGCCTCCTCACCCAGTACCAGTCCGGCGCCCAGACCCGGCGTGTGCCCGAGCTCACCTCGGTCTCCCCCGAGCCGTTCGTGGAGCTCCATCCGACGGTCGCCGAGCGGTACGGGATCGTGCACGGAGCCGACGTCGTCATCGAGAGCGCCCGCGGCCGCGTGGTGACGCGGGCGTTCGTCACGGACGCCATCCGGCCCGACACCGTCTTCATGCCCTTCCACTGGGTCGACAGCGCGAACCGCCTCACGACCGACGCCACCGACCCGGTGTCGGGGATGCCCGAGTTCAAGGTGTGCGCCGTGCGCGTCGCCCCGTCCCGACCCGAGGAGGCGGCGTGAGGCAGGTGGTCGTCGTCGGTCATGGCATGGTCGGCTCGCGCTTCGCGGAGGACCTCGTCGCGGCAGACCCCCAGGTCGTCGTCACGGTCCTCGGCAAGGAGCCGACGCCGGCGTACAACCGGGTCCTCCTCTCCAGCGTCGTGGCCGGCTCGAAGAGCCCGGACCTGCTGTCGCTCGCCGCTCCCCCACATCCCCGCCTGAACGTGCTGACGGGCGTCGCCGCGACGCGGGTCGACCGGGACCGGCGCCACGTCGTCGACGCACTCGGAGAGAGCCACCCGTACGACGTCCTCGTCCTCGCGACGGGGTCGACCGCCCGCATCCCGGCGGTCCAGGGCGTGGGCCAGGCCCCCGGCCTCGTACCCGGCGCGTTCGTGCTCAAGGACCTCGCGGACGCCCAGGGGATCGTGGCCGCCACCGGCCGCGCCCGGCACGCGATCGTCCTGGGGGCCGGCGTCCTGGGCCTCGAGGTCGCCACCGGCCTGGTGCGCCGCGGCCTGGACGTCGGTCTCGTCCACCAGGCCGACCGCCTCATGCAGCGCCACCTGGGATGGGAGGCGGCGGCGGTGGCCGAGACCAGCCTGGCCCGCCTGGGGATCTCGACGCACACGGGCGCCTCGATCGCCGGGGTGCACGTCCACCGCGGCCGGCTCACTGGCGTCAGGCTGCAGAACGGCTCCGTCCTGCCGACCGACCTGCTCGTCATGTGCTGCGGCACGACGCCCGAGATCACCCTGGCCACCCAGGCCCGCCTGCGGACAGCGGCGGGTGTCGTCGTGGACGAGCAGTCGCGGACCTCCGACCCCGCCATCTACGCCATCGGTGACTGTGCCGAGCCTCCCAGGGGGGCCACGGGTCTCGTGGCCCAGGGCTGGGACCAGGCCGCACGACTCGTACGGCTGCTGACCGGAGACGGCCAGCGGGCGCCGGGTCCCACGACCAGCGACGTCGTGCGGGTCAAGGCGCCGGGCATGGCGCTCGTCGCGATGGGCGTGTGCGGCGACTTCGACCGCGCCGACCCTCGCTACCGGGTGCTGAGCCTCAAGGACCCGGAGGCGGGCCGGTTCGTCGAGGTCGTCGTGAGCGGGGACCGACTCGTCGGGGCGACGTGCATCGGCGACGGCGAGGTGGCCG
>DASSQF010000163.1:0-6413 GCA_035702685.1 Propionibacteriaceae bacterium | reverse complement strand
CCCATCCGTGGGTCCACGGCTCGCGGCGGTGTCCGGCCCCGTGGCGTTGGCGCGTCATGAGAGGATGCCCGGTGTGGAGCCGATGGTGCGACCCCGGGCCGGCGACCTGCTGATCGCGAGCGTCGCCCTCAGCGATGGTGTCTTCGACCAGACCGTCGTCCTGCTCCTGGACCACGACGAGTCGGGGTCCTTGGGGGTCGTGCTCAACAAGGTGTCCGACCTCGAGCTCGCCGACGTGCTGCCCCAGTGGGCCGACGAGGTCAGCGAGCCGCGCAAGCTGTTCGTCGGGGGGCCGGTGTCGCCGAACGGCGCGATCTGCCTCGCGAGCCTCGCGGACGCGGACATGGAGCCCGCCGGCTGGCGTGGCCTGTTCCACCACGTGGGCCTGCTCCACCTCGACACGCCCGTCGAGATCACGCGGGGCGCCTTCGAGGACCTGCGTATCTACGCGGGGTACGCCGGGTGGGAGCCCGGGCAGCTCGACGGGGAGCTTCTCCGTGGCGCGTGGCACATCATCCCGGCCCAGTACGACGACATCTTCGGGCCGTCGTACGCGGACCTGTGGCAGCGGGTGCTGCGCCGTCAGGGCGGCGAGATCGCCATGTACGCGACGTGGCCCGGCGACCTGTCGCGCAACTGACCTTGCGGGAGCGCATTCCGGCGCGTGCGCCGTCCGCCTGCTGGACCGACCAGGCTACGATCGCTCGTTAGGGGGTGAGTCGTGAGCGAGACTCCGAATGGGCGAAGGATCCTCGTCATCGACGACGACGCGTCGCTGGCCGAGATGCTTCAGCTCGTGCTGCGGCAGGAGGGCTTCGAGACGACCTGGTGCGCGTCCGGCGACGCCGCGCTCGAGGTCTTCAGGTCCGCACAGTTCGACCTCGTCCTGCTCGACCTCATGCTCCCCGGCCTCGACGGGGTGGCCGTCTGCCGGCGCATCCGCGCCGACTCCGGCGTGCCGATCGTCATGCTGACGGCCAAGTCGGACACGGGCGACGTCGTCGACGGCCTCGAGGCAGGCGCTGACGACTACATCCCGAAGCCGTTCAAGCCTCGTGAGCTCGTGGCACGCGTCTGGACGAGGCTCAGGCGTCCACCGGCCGAGTCGGAGACCGACATGATCCGCGTCGGCGACGTGACGATCGACGTCTCGGCGCACGAGGTGAAGCGGGGGAGCGACCCGATCGCGCTGACGCCCCTGGAGTTCGACCTCCTGCTCGCGCTCGCACGCCGCCCGCACCAGGTGTTCACGCGCGAGAAGCTGCTCGAGCAGGTGTGGGGCTACCGGCACGCAGCCGACACGAGGCTCGTGAACGTCCACATCCAGCGGCTCCGGTCGAAGATCGAGCAGGACCCGGAGCGGCCGGAGCTCGTACTGACAGTTCGAGGGATCGGGTACAAGGCCGGTGGCGTCGCAGGAGTCAGGTAGGGGCCTCGACCAGGCCCGCCGGCTGCTCCGTGCACCGAGCCGGGCCTGGTGGGGCTCGCTCCCGTTACGTGTCGTCGGCACGACGCTGCTCGGCACGCTCCTCGTCCTCGTCCTCGGGGGCTGGCTCCTCCAGCAGCAGGCCGCCGCCGGCATCGAGAAGGGCAAGGTGGCCTCCTCGCTGGCGGAGGCCTCGACGGCCCTCGACATCATCGAGACCTCCATGCGCGACTCCACGGGACAGGCGAGCACCACGGAGACGATCACCCGAGTGGCCCTCGCCGCGGTCGACCGCGGATCCGTGGGCGGGCAGTACCAGGTGCTCGTCTCGCTGCCGACCTCCGACATCCGCACCGAGAAGCTCGACCCGTCGAGCGTGTCCGCCTCCCTGCGTCAGACGGTCCAGGACTCGCTGAACGCCAGCGACCCGAAGCTGTACTGGACGTCCACGCAGGTGCGGTACCTCGACCGGACGGACAGCGTGCCCGGCATCGTCGTGGGCGCGGTGGTCGGCTACCCCGGGGCGAACCGGTACCCGGTCTTCTTCGTGTTCCCCATGTGGCAGGAGGAGTCGACCCTGCGGGTCGTGCAGCAGGCGCTCGTCAGCACGAGCCTCGCCTCGGCCGTGGGCATGATGGTGATCGCGTACTGGGTCTCCCGCGCGGTCATCACGCCGGTACGGACCGCGCGCCAGGCCGCGGAGCGTCTCGCCTCGGGCCAGCTGGCCGACCGGATGCCCGTGCGTGGTACGGACGACCTCGCCCGCCTCGCCGTCTCCATGAACTACATGGCATCCGAGCTGCAGCACAGGATCCGGCAGCTCGAGGAGCTGTCGCGCCTCCAGCAGCGGTTCGTCGCCGACGTCTCCCACGAGCTGCGCACGCCGCTGACGACCGTACGGCTCGCGGCCGACGTCATCTACGACGCCCGTGAGGGCTTCCCGCCGCTCGAGAACCGGTCCGCGGTGCTCATGCGCCGCGAGCTCGACCGGTTCGAGGCGCTGCTCGCCGACCTGCTGGAGATCTCGCGCTTCGACGCCGGCGCCGCCGAGCTGATCCTCGACGAGCAGGACCTGTGCGAGCTCGTACGCACCGAGGTGGACGCACTGCGGCCGCTGGCGGCCACGCGGGGCGTGGACCTCGAGCTCAAGATGCCGGAGGCGCCGTGCAGCGCCGACATCGACCAGCGTCGGATCGGCCGTGTGCTGCGGAACCTTCTCACGAACGCGATCGAGCACGGCGAGGGACGGCCCGTCGAGGTGGAGGTGGCGCAGAACCAGACCGCGGTGGCCGTGACCGTACGGGACCACGGCGTCGGCTTCGACGCGGGTGACAGCCACAACGTGTTCGAGCGGTTCTGGCGTGCGGACCGCGCCAGGGCGCGCAGCATCGGCGGCACGGGCCTCGGTCTCGCCATCGCCATGGAGGACGTCAGGCTGCACGGCGGCAACCTCGCCGCCTGGGGGCGCCCGATGCGAGGTGCCCAGTTCCGCGTCACGCTGCCGCGCCGGCACGGTACGACGATCGCGTCGTCGCCGCTGCCGCTCGTACCGCGTGACCTCCCCCGGCGGCGGCCCGTCGCCAAGGCGATCGGCAGGTCCGGCCCATGATCTCGCGACGTGCGGCCCTGAGCCTGCTCATCGCCGTCGGGGCGGTGTCCGGATGCGCGAGCCTGCCGACGTCGGGCGCTGTCGTCAGCGAGCCACGGCGTTCCCAGGCCTCCGATCCGGGAGGGGCGGCCATCGACCCCGACCCGCCGACCGCCGGCGCCAGCCCTTCCCTCATCATCGACGGCTTCCTCCACGCCATGGCCACGTACCAGCCGGGCTACCCGGCAGCGCGCCAGTACCTCACGGCGGCGGCCAAGATGTCGTGGCGGCCGGAGGAGGGCGTCCTCGTGTACGCCGACGGCACCGCGCCCACCGTCACCGCCGACAAGGTCTCCATGGAGGTCCCGCTCGTCGGCACGCTGGGAGCCGACGGTGCCTTCGACGCGGCAGGCGAGGGCATGTGGAGCCACGACTTCGGCCTCGTCAAGGAGAACGGCGAGTGGCGGATCAGCCAGCCCCAGTCCGGCATCCTCATCTCGCGCTACCTGTTCGCCTCCGGCTTCGTCCGCCACGACGTCTTCTTCCTCGACGCGACGAAGACGACGCTCGTACCGGATGCGCGTTACGTCGCGCGCGGCAACCGCACGCCGAGCACGGTGCTCCGGCTGATGCTGGCCGGGCCCTCCCAGTGGCTCGCGCCGTCCGTCGTGACGGCCGTACCCGCCGGGACCTCCATCCTCGGCAGCGTGGGGGAGTCAGGAGACGTCACCCTGCCGTTCTCCGCGGTGCCCGCCAACCCTGCGGACCGGTCGCTCATGTGCGCCCAGATCGCCGAGCTGCTCCGCCAGCTCCCCGACGTCACCGGGTTCAGGCTCACCGCACAGGGGGCGGCGGTCGACATCACCGAGCAGCGGGCGGACGGCTCCATCCCGCTGTCCATGGCCGACCGGTACGACCCGCTCGTCACCCTGACCAGCCAGCTCTTCGCGATGAGTGACGGGCACCTCGTGCGGGCACCGGACACGTTCGCAGGCACCGCGCGCGTGGTCAACGGCGACTTCGGGTCGCAGGCGTGGGACGCGAGCGCCATCGCCGTGGCCCCGGACGGCATGGACGCGGCCCTGCTGGTGGGGAACCAGCTCGTGCGGGGGACGGTGGACGGCCAGGGGACGAAGTCCGTCCTCGCGCGGGAGGGGATGCTGCGGCCGCAGTTCAGTCGCGACGGCGGGCTGTGGACGATGACGGCGAGCGGTGAGGTCTGGCGGATCGACGCCGACCGTGCGGCTCGTGTCCAGGCTCCTGCCCTGCAGGGCCGCACCATCCTCGCCTTCCGCATCGCGCCCGACGGCCAGCGCATCGCGGTCGTCGCCCAGAACAACGGCACCCGTGAGGTGGGCCTCGTCCGCATCCAGCGCGGCACCGGCTTCGTCGTGGACGGCTGGCGGACCGTACCGCTGTTCCAGGAGTCAGGCCCTGTCGCGGGCGCCGTCGACGTCGGCTGGAGCTCCACGACCTCCCTCACGATCCTCGCCGGCGTGGGGCGCACCGGGAACGTCGTCGACGTGGACATCGACGGCGTCGTCCTGCACGACGACGGCCGCTCCGACACGTGGTCGGCCTCGTCGCTGGCGGTCTCGCCCCGCGGGTCCCGCAAGGTCGTGGGGGACGCCGCCGACACCGCGGTCTACCTGTACCAGGACAGCTTCCGCTGGTTCCGCCTCGCCGGGAAGCTCACCGCGCCGTCCTACCCGGGGTGATCCACAGGGCCGTCCTTCGTCCACAGGAGCGCGATCGCGTGGCCGGATCCGGTCGAGGACGTACACGGTCGAGGTGTGACGTGGGTGGATGCGGCGGCGGACCTGCTGCTGGGCGCGAGCTGTCCGGGGTGCGGCAGCCCCGGCTGGGGGATCTGTACGAGCTGCCGTGCCGTGCTGGCCGCGGTCGCGCCGTACGAGGTGGTGCGTGGCGTCGACTCGTTCCCGCCGGCGAGCTCGGCGATGGTCTACGACGGTCCCGTACGGAGGCTGGTCGCTGCCCACAAGGAGCGGCACGCGCGCGGGGCGACGTCCGCTCTCGGTGAGCTGCTCGCCGCGGCGGTGGCCCATCGCCGGCCGCACGGCCCACTCACGCTCGTACCCGTCCCCTCGACGCGCCGGGCCGTGCGAGAGCGAGGGTACGACTCGGTACGCCTGCTGGCTGACTCCGCCGCACACGAGCTGCGCCGCGACGGCCGGTCCGTACAGGTCGTGCCGGCGCTGCGGCACGTGCGACGGCTCGCCGACCAGGCGTCCCTCGACACGACCGCCCGCTGGGAGAACCTCAGGGGTGCCATGGCCGCCGCGCGCCTGGAGGGGCAGGTGGTCGTCGTCGACGACGTGTGTACGACCGGGGCGACACTGTCCGAGGCATGTCGCGCCCTCCTCGCCGCCGGGGCCGAGAGCTGCGCCGCGGCGACGGTGAGCGCGACGGTGCTGCGCAGGGTCCGAACATGCAGATCGGCCGGCCCGGCTGCTGCCGGACCGGCCGATCTCACTGACACCTAGACGGCGACCTCGCCCTTCTCGCCGGTACGGATCCTCACGACCTCGTCGACGGTCGTGACCCAGATCTTCCCATCCCCGATCTCACCCGTACGGGCGGCGTCGGCGATGACGGAGACGACCTCCTCGTACTCGTGGTCGCCGACGAGGATCTCGACCTTGACCTTGAGGACGAAGTCGATCGTGAACTCCTCGCCGCGGTAGATCTCGCTGTGGCCGTGCTGGCGGGCGTAGCCCGAGGCCTCGCTGATGGTCATCCCGCTGACGCCGTGCATGGCGAGGGCGAGCTGGACGTCGGCCAGCCGGTGGGGCTGGACGATGGCGGTGACGAGCTTCATGCCTTGACCTCCTCCGGCTTCGAGGCCGGGATCACGAGACGCTGGTTGATGCGGTACGAGGTGTAGCGGACGTTGGAGAAGTCGTACGCGACCTCTGCGTGCTCAGCCAGGTCGATGCCGTCGAGCTCCTCCTGCGGGGCGACCCGGATCTTCATGACAGCCTTGAGCAGGAGTCCGATGAGAAGCGTGACAACGGCCGAGTAGGCCAGGACCGAGAAGGCACCGACGGCCTGCCGCCAGAGCTGGTCGAAGCCGCCGCCGTAGAAGAGGCCGTTGACGGCGTTCGGGGCCTTGTCGCTGGCCAGGAGGCCGATGAGCAGAGTGCCGGTGAGGCCGCCGACGAGGTGAACGCCCACCACGTCGAGCGAGTCGTCGTAGCCGAGCTTGAACTTCAGGCCGACCGCCATGGCGCAGAGGGCACCCGCCACGACCCCGATGACGATCGCGCCGATCGGGGTGACCGCGGCACAGGCCGGAGTGATGGCGACGAGACCGGCGACCGCACCGGACGCGGCACCCAGCGAGGTGAAGTGACCGTCGCGGATGCGCTCTGTCACGAT
>DASSQF010000162.1:0-5087 GCA_035702685.1 Propionibacteriaceae bacterium | reverse complement strand
TCGCCGGCACCGTCGATGATCGTGCACTCGTCCTTGGAGACGCTGACCGAGCGGGCCCGGCCGAGCAGCTCGAGGGTGACGGCGTCGAGCTTGAGGCCGACCTCCTCGGAGATGACCTGGCCGCCGGTGAGGATCGCGATGTCCGCGAGCATCGCCTTGCGGCGGTCGCCGAAGCCGGGAGCCTTGACGGCGACCGACTTGAACGTGCCCTTGATCTTGTTGACGAGCAGGCCCGCGAGAGCCTCGCCGTCGACGTCCTCGGCGATGACCAGGAGCGGCTTGCCGCTCTGGACGACCTTCTCCAGTACGGGGAGGAGGTCGCGCAGGGACGAGACCTTCGAGTTCACGATGAGGATGTACGGGTCGTCGAGGACGGCCTCCATACGCTCCGCGTCGGTGACGAAGTACGGCGAGATGTAGCCCTTGTCGAAGCGCATGCCCTCGGTGAGCTCCAGCTCGAGCCCGAAGGTGTTCGACTCCTCGACGGTGATGACGCCTTCCTTGCCGACCTTGTCCATCGCCTCGGCGATGATCTCGCCGACGGTGGTGTCAGCGGCGGAGATCGACGCGGTCGCCGCGATCTGCTCGCGGGTCTCGATGTCGGTCGCCATGTTGGCGAGCTCGGCCACGATCGCCGCGACGGCCTTCTCGATGCCCTTCTTGAGGGACATCGGGTTGGCGCCGGCGGTGACGTTGCGCAGGCCCTCGCGCACCATCGCCTGGGCGAGCACCGTGGCCGTCGTCGTGCCGTCACCGGCGACGTCGTCGGTCTTCTTGGCGACCTCCTTGACGAGCTCGGCGCCGATCTTCTCGTACGGGTCCTCGAGCTCGATCTCCTTGGCGATGGAGACGCCGTCGTTGGTGATCGTGGGGGCGCCCCACTTCTTCTCGAGGACGACATTGCGGCCCTTGGGGCCCAGGGTCACCTTGACGGCGTCGGCGAGGACGTTCATGCCCCGCTCGAGACCGCGGCGAGCCTCGATGTTGAATTCAATGAGCTTTGCCATGTGTTCCGGGTTTCCTCCGGCCGTGTCGGGGTCTGCCCCCGAACTGACTGTGGTTGCGTCTGTCGGTGCCTGCTTCGCCGGTCGACGACGTCACCGACTGACGTAGCACTCTACCTGTGAGAGTGCTAACGCCATGTTTAGCACTCGACCTAGGTGAGTGCAAACCCTCGTACGCGCGGGGGCAGGCCGCACGAGCACCGCTGCCACTCGCCGGACGACCCCTCCGCCAGCGGCGCATCCCCCTGCGGTACCGACGTTCGCGCCGGCGGGTCGGCCCTGCGTGAGACTCGCCCCACCTATGGGGTGCACCGGAGTCGTGCGCCACTAGCATCCGGAGCATGGACAAGCCCTTCGTAGACTTCCCAGACGGCCCGCCGCCGGCCGACCTCGTCATCACCGACATCGTCGAGGGCACAGGCCCCGAGGCGACGCCCTGACAGATCGTGTCGGTGCACTACGTCGGGGTCGCCCACTCCACCGGCGAGGAGTTCGACTCCAGCTTCGACCGGGGCCAGCCGCTCGACTTCGGCCTTGGCCGCGGGATGGTCATCCCGGGCTGGGACCAGGGCATCCAGGGGATGAAGGTGGGCGGCCGTCGGCAGCTCGTCATCCCGCCGCACCTCGCGTACGGGCCCCGCGGCGCCGGTGGCGTCATCGGTCCGAACGAGACCCTGATCTTCGTCTGCGACCTGGTCGCCGTGCGCTGACGTGCCCGCCACGCTGACCCGCCCCCGCAGGTCTCGGCTGCCTGCCGAGACGGGGCCGGCGTCGGCAGGCACGACCAGGCGTACGACGGGAGTCGCCAGCATCCGCGAGCGCCTCGTCGTCACGATCCTGCTGCTCACGTTCTTCGGCATCGGCATGTCCGGTTCCGTCGCGTACGTGCTCCAGTGGGGACGGATCCAGAGCCAGGCGTATGCACAGCTCAGCCGCGACGCCTCCGACTTCCGCGAGCTCGCCAACGCGAACATCGACGCCGGTACCGGCAAGCCCTTCACGAACGTCTCCGACCTGCTGCGCGGCGCGCTGCAGAGCAAGACGCTGTCGGAGTCCGGCGGCATCCTCGGCATCGTCGACGGCAAGCTCGTGTGGAAGGCGAACTCCTCGGTCACCGTACGGCCGGAGGACGACCCGGGCTTCGTCGCGCTCGCGCTCCAGAAGGCGAAGCTGTCGACCGTGACGACCGAGCGGTACACATCCCGGAACACCGACTACGCGTACCTCGTGTTCCCGGTCGTGTGGAGCTTCAGCGGCGAGACCGGCGCGCTCGTCCGGGTCATCGACCTCAACATCGAGCGCCGTGCGCTCAACGACACGTTCGTTACGTACGCCCTTGTCGGCGCACTGGCGATCGCTGTCACCGCGCTCATCACGTGGCTCGTCATGGCCCGCCTGCTGCAGCCCATCAGCTGGTTGCAGCGGACGGCCGAGGAGATCACCGAGCACGACCTCAAGCGCCGGATCCCGGTCCGCGGCAACGACGACCTCGCCGCGCTCACCACGACCGTCAACGGCATGCTGGACCGGCTCGAGTCCGCCGTGGAGGCACAGAAGAGCCTGCTCGACGACGTGGGCCACGAGCTCCGTACGCCGATGACGATCGTCCGGGGCCACCTCGAGCTCATGGACACGACCGACCCGAAGGACGCCGAGGTCGTCCGGGCCCTCGCTCTCGAGGAGCTCGCCCGCATGAGCGCGCTGGTCAACGACCTCATCCTCCTGGCCCAGTCCGAGCGGTCCGACTTCGTCGTGCTCCAGGACGTCGACGCGGGACGCCTCACGGACGAGACGTTCGAGAAGGTACGGGTCCTCGGCGAGCGCCGCTGGATCCTTGACGGCCTCGCGGACGTGACGTTCATGGTCGACCCCCAGCGGATCACCCAGGCCTGGCTGCAGCTCGCCGCCAACGCGGTGAAGTACTCGCCCGACGGCACCGACATCGGGATCGGCAGCAAGGTCGAGGACGACAACGTCCGGCTGTGGGTACGGGACCACGGCATGGGCTTCACCGAGGACGAGAAGGAGCTCGTCCTGCAGCGGTTCGGACGGTCGCGGCGCGCGGGTGCGAAGCGTACGGACAGCGCGGGGCTGGGACTCGCTATTGTGAACTCGATCGCGTTGGCTCACGGTGGTCGGGTCGACATCGACTCGGTTCCCGACCTCGGGAGCACCGTGAGCCTCGTCATCCCCCGACAGCCGCCGACGGAGCCGACCCCATGAACCAGATCCTGATCGTCGAGGACGAAGAACGCATCGCGGCGTTCCTTGCCAAGGGCCTGCGCGCCGCAGGCTTCCCGGCTGCCACCGAGGCCAGCGGCGTGGCAGGAGCGCACAAGGCGCTGTCCGGCGAGTACGACCTCATGATCCTCGACGTCGGCCTCCCGGACGTGAACGGCTTCGAGGTGCTGCGGCGGGTACGGGCGCAGGGGAGCCGCATCCCCGTCATCATGCTCACCGCCCGGTCGTCCGTCACGGACACGGTCAAGGGTCTCGAGTACGGCGCCGACGACTACATCGCCAAGCCGTTCCGCTTCGAGGAGCTCGTCGCGCGGGTGCGGCGCCGGCTGCGCCGCGAGACGCCGTCCGAGGCGTCGCTCGTCCTGCAGCACGGCCAGCTCAAGCTCGACCTCCGCACCCACAAGGCATCGCTCGCCGGCCGCGAGGTCGACCTCACCGCTCGCGAGTTCACCCTCATCGAGACGTTCATGAAGCACCCGGGAGAGGTCCTCTCACGCGAGGCGCTCCTGAGCGCCGTGTGGGGCTACGACTTCGACCCGACCTCCAACGTGGTGGACGTGTACGTGCGCTACCTCCGCAACAAGCTCGGCGCCGACGTCGTGGAGACCGTGCGCGGCTCCGGGTACCGGCTGAGCTGACGCCCGTACGCCGGCGACAGCGCGCCTCCGTGGCGATCGCGGCGGCGACGGCACCATGGAGCCATGGCTGGACTGCTGGAAGTCGTCGTGCTCCACGCGGCCGATGCCGAGAGCGCGGCCGAGGGGGGCGCGGACCGGGTCGAGCTCGTGGGCTCGATGACGCATGGCGGCCTGTCGCCCGAGCCCGGGCTCGTCGAGGCCGTGCGCCGCGCCACCTCCGTACAGCTTCGGGTGATGCTCCGGCTGCGTGAGGGGTTCGGCACCGACGGTGCCGAGACGACGCGCATGAAGGGCCTGGCGAGCGCGTACCTCGACGCGGGCGCGGACGGCATCGTCATGGGCTTCCTCAACGGCCACAGCGAGATCGACCTCGAGGTCTGCACGGAGCTGGCCGAGGACGGCGGCTGGCCGTGGACGTTCCACCGGGCGATCGACTCCGCGCTGGACGTGGCGAAGGCGTGGCGCGACGTACGGACGCTGCCGGGAGTCGACCAGGTGCTGACGAGCGGGTCCGCGCGCGGGCTGCGGTACGGGCTCGACGACCTCATCGCGCGAGCCCGCGCCGACCGGGGGATCGGGAGCCTTGTCATGGCGGGCGGCGGGCTCGCGCCCGACCACGTGCCGTGGCTCGCCCAGGCCGGGGTCCGCGCCTTCCACATCGGGTCGCCCGCTCGGCCGGGACGCAGCTACAAGGCATACGTCGACGCGGGACTCGTCCGGTCATGGCGGCGGCTCATCGACGCCGAGGTCCGTCACCCGCCGGGCGCCTGATGCGACACTGGGCGTCGTGACCACCAGGTTGTTCGAGCCGTCGAGGCTGGCCGCCGCATCGTTCGGCCTCGGCATCGGCGCACTCGTCGGGATCGGCATCGCCGTCATCACCGGGGCGATGCTGGGCGGAGGCGCGCAGTCGTCGTCCCTGTCGCCGGGAGCGGGAGTCGCGTTCTGGGTCGCCGCCCTCATGGCGCCCGCAGCGATCGTGACGGGCGTGATCGCGAAGATCAGGCAGAAGCAGCCGGGCTGGTGGTCGACCCTGGCCATCCTGCTCGGGGCCACCGTCCTCGTCATCGTGCTCGTCACGCTCGTGTTCATCCTCGCGATGGTGAGCCCGAAGGCCTGACGCGCCGCTCGAGCTGCGCCTGACGCTCCTCTCGTACAGTGACCACCATGTCTCAGGACCTGACCGAAGAGGCCGTACGTATCA
>DASSQF010000161.1:0-5464 GCA_035702685.1 Propionibacteriaceae bacterium | reverse complement strand
AGATCGCCGCGGACCTCGAGGCCCTGGGGATCGGCGACCATGCGTTGGGCGTCGACGACCCGGCCCGGCAGGAGATGGTGAGCCGCCTGGCGAGTGCCCAGCTGAGCCCGGTCCACGAGCTCGCCGCGGTCCGGACGACCGTACGGGCGCTCGACCTGGGGCGCTCGGAGGAGGCACAGGCCGTCCTGCCGATGGCGACGATCTCCGTCACCGAGGACATGGCCACGTCGATGCGGCTCCACGCGAACGGCTGGAAGAGCGTCTTCCACAACGAGATCCTCGCTGAGGGGCTCGCGCCGGAGGGGCTCGACGCCTCCCTGACGCAGCGCCTGCGGTGGGCACAGGGAACCGTGCAGGTGATGCTCAAGGAGAACCCGCTGTTCCTGCGCGGCCTGTCCTGGCCGCAGCGGCTCATGTACTTCTCGACGATGTGGAACTACCTGTCGGGCTTCGCGACCCTGGTCTACATCGCCGCGCCGGTGCTGTTCCTCACGTTCGGCGTGCTGCCCGTCACCAGCTACGCGGCCCCCTTCTTCCTCCGCTTCCTGCCCTTCATGGTGGTCAACCAGCTCCTGTTCGTCGTCGCCTCCCGCGGCCTGCCGACCTGGCGCGGGCAGCAGTACACGCTCGCGCTGTTCCCGTTGTGGATCAGGGCCTGCTTCTCGGCCGCGGCGAACGTGTTCGCGGGCGTCCCGCTCAACTTCGCCGTGACGCCGAAGGCGGGGACGCGGTCCGACAGCCTCCGCCTCGACAAGGTGCGCTGGCAGATCGTCGCCGCCGCCGTGCTCGTGCTCGCCGTGGTCGCCGGGGTCGTGCGCCTCGTCGTCCTGCGCAACGAGCCCGTGGGCACGCTCGTGAACATCGGCTGGGTCGTGTACGACCTGGTCGCGATGAGCATCCTCGTGGCCGCCGTGAGGTACCGGGGATTCGTGAAAGAGAGGGTCTAGATGACCAGATTCCACGTCGACGACGTACGCGACGGCGTCTCCGTCATCCGTGTCACCGGCCGTCTGAACATGGTGGCCGCGCCTGAGCTCCGAGACGTGGTGGCGAACGCCGTCGCGTCCGGGAAGCCGCGTCTGGTCGTCGACCTGGCCGACGTCGAGTTCATGGACTCGTCCGGTCTCGGCGCGCTCATCGGCGCACTCAAGACGACACGGCAGGCCGGGGGCGACCTGCGCATCTCCTCGCCCGGGGAGCAGGTCTCCATGGTCCTCCAGCTCTCGAACGTGGACCGCATCCTCAAGCCGTACAGGAGTACTGATGACGCACTCGGGGATTGAGTACCGGGCAGTGATCCGGAGCCCACCGGACACTGTGGACGACGCCCACGACTTCCTCACGGCCGCCTGGGAGCAGCTCCCCGACGTCAGCCCGGGGGACCGTATGGCGCTCGAGACCGTGCTCAGCGAGCTCGTGACGAACGTCATCCAGGCCAACCCGCACCGCGAGGTCCAGTGCGATGTGACACTGGCCGTCGAGCCCGAGACGCTCCGGCTCGAGACCTCCGACACCGGCGACCGGGTGGAGAGCCTGCCGGCGGCCGATGATGAGATGCCCGACGACATCGCCGAGCACGGGCGGGGCCTGGCGCTGATCCGGCTCCTCGTCGACGACCTCTCGTACCGCCACGACGGGTCCTCGAACATCTGGCACATCCGTCGTACGCGCGTCTCGGGCTAGGTGCGAGCGCACCGGGCGGATGTCGGCGGTGTGACGACCGGGGCCGGTGGCCGGGTCACACTCTCGTAAGGAGCAGGTAAGGACGCGGACCTGGAGAGTCCACACTCGCCGGCGTTGGGTTGCTCATGTCCCAACACCGTTCGAGGGAGTCTCCACCATGCTGCATCCACGCCTTTCCATGGTCCTGGCCGCCACCGTCGCCGCCGGGCTCGCCATCAGCACGGCGCCGTACGCGAGCGCGTCGGCCACCTCCGAAGCGCCAGGCGCCGTGTTCGTCCAGACGGACGACCTGGCCAGCAACTCCGTCATCGCGTACGACCGTGCGGCTGACGGCCACCTCACCAAGGCCGGCACGTACCTGACGGGCGGCGCCGGAGCTGTCGTGACCGGTGCCGTCGTCGACCCGCTCGCGTCGCAGGGGTCGTTGACCCTCGATCGCACCCATCACCTGCTCTTCGCCGTCAACGGCGGGAGCGACACGCTCACGGTGTTCGGTGTCGACGGTTCACGGCTCGTACGGCGGCAGGTGCTGCCGACCCACGGTGACCTGCCGGTCTCGGTGAGCGTCTCGGGCGACCTCGTGTACGTGCTCAACGCCCGGGGCGGTGGCTCCGTCAGCGGCTACCGGATCGTGGGCCGCGAGGTCGAGCCGCTCTCGGGCTCCACGCGCACGCTGAACCTGACGCCGAACCTCAACCCCGAGTTCCTCCAGACGCCGTCACAGGTCGCGATCGCGCCGGACGCCAGCGCGCTCGTCGTTGCGACGAAGACCCACGGCACACTGTTCGTCTACCCGCTCGCGGACGGCGTGCCCGCCGCCTCGCCAACGGTCACGCCGTCCGGAACGGTGCCGTTCGCGCTCCTGTTCGACCGGACGCACGACCTGCTCGTCATCGACGCCACCGGGTTCGCCACCTCGTACGCCCTGGGTCAGGACGGAAGCCTGGCCATGGTCTCCAAGGTGGGCCCGACCGGTCAGGCCGCCGCGTGCTGGACCGTGCTGGTCCGGGGGAGCCTGTACGCCGCCAACGCCGGCTCGAGCAGCATCAGCGCCTTCACGGACCGTCACGGCGTCCTATCCCTCATCGCGCCGGTCGCCGCGAAGACCGGGGCAGGTCCGGTCGACCTCGCCGCCTCCGGGAACGGTCGGTTCATCTACCAGCTCGCGGGCGGGTCCGGCCAGGTGGACGCGTACGAGCGGGCCGAGGACGGGTCCCTGACGATGCTCGGCTCGTCCGGCACCGGCCTCGGTGCCTCGGTCGGCAAGCCTCTCGAGGGGATCGCCGCCAGCTGAGGGTCGATCTCGCAGAACAGCAGGGATGTGCCGGCGCCTTCGAGTGCCGGCACATCCGTGTGCGCGAACGGTCGACGGAGCGTCGCCACCCGTCTGCTACTCCTGCCGAGCTACGGAACCTCCGAGCGCCTGGACCGACGACGCGACGGCCGGAAGGGTCACGGTGAAGCAGCAGCCGTCCGCCACGTTACGGACGCTCACGGTCCCGTCCTGCGCAGTCACGAGGCCCTTCACGATGGCCAGCCCGAGGCCCGCGCCAGGGCTCAGCGGCGTGGCCTCGGGGGAGCGTGCGGTGGTTCCTCGGAAACCGACGTCGAAGACGCGGGGCAGGTCGTCGGGCGGGATGCCGCCGCAGCCGTCCGTGATCGCGAGCCAGGAGGAGACGTCGTCGCCGCCTCCGCGGACCTCGACCGTACGGCCGGAGCGGGTGTGCCGCACGGCGTTGACGAGCAGGTTCCGCACGACCCGTTCCAGCTCGCGTCCCGAACCCAGCGCTGCGACCTTCGGCACGTCGACGTCGATGCGGACCCCGCGGCTCGCGGCGACCGGCCCCAGGCCGGCGGCGGTCTCCTGGACGAGCTCGTGGAGCGCGATGGGCTCGAGGTGGATCTCGACCGAGCCGCTCGTGATCCGGGACAGCTCGAAGAGGTCGTCCACCATCGCTCCCAGGCGGTCCGACTCCCGGCCGATACGCGCGCCGTAGTCGCTGACCTCGGCAGGGCCGTCCACCACCTTGTCCTCGAGCGCCTCGGCCATGGCCTTGATGCCGGCCAGGGGCGTGCGGAGGTCGTGGCTGATCCAGGCGATGAGCTCGCGGTGGCTCTGCTCGCGGGCCCTCTCCTCGGCGTGGCGCATCTCGAGGCTGAGCGTGCGGCGTGCGAAGAGCTGTCCGAGGAGGACGGACGCGGGGACGAGCATGACCCCGATGAGGAGGCACGTGGTGAGGGTCCAGCCCAGCTGCTCGGTGAACATGAAGCGGCTGATGGCGACCACGAAGAGCAGCGCGGCGACGAGCGGCACCACGACGACGAGCGCCACGGAGACCGCCAGGTGCTGCTCGAAGCGTCGCAGCAGCAGCCACAGGGCGGCGACGGTCACCGCGCAGGTCAGCACGGCCCAGGGCGCGATGTGGAGCAGGGGCGTCATCACTGCACCGGCCTGTACCGATAGCCGACTCCCCACACCGTCTCGATGCGCACGGGGTGGGACGGGCTGGACTCGAGCTTGGAGCGGAGACGTCGTACGTGGACGGTCACGGTGGAGTCGTCGCCGAAGTCCCAGTCCCACACCCGTGCGAGGAGGTCCGAGCGACGGAACGCCTCGTTGGGATGCGCGACCAGGAAGGAGAGCAGGTCGAACTCGCGGGCCGTCATCTGTACCTCCCGGCCGGCGAGGGTGACGCGCCGAGCCGTCACGTCGACGACCAGGTCGCCGTCCACGAGCGGTGCGGCCTGCGACGACGAGGGGGCGGAGCGCTGGAGCAGGCGCTGCGCGCGCAGCGTCACCTCGCGGGGGGAGAAGGGCTTCACCACGTAGTCGTCGGCCCCCTGCTCCAGCCCGACGACGCGGTCCGACTCGCTGCCGAGCGCCGTGAGGATCATGATCGGCACGTCGCTGCTCCGGCGGATGCGCTCGCACACGTCCAGGCCATCGATGCCGGGCAGCATGAGGTCGAGGATCACGAGGTCGGGCGGGCTCTGCGAGAACGCCTCGAGACCGTCGGGCCCTGTGGCCGCCTCCGTGACGCCGAGACCGGCGCGCTGGAGGTACCTCTGCAGCACGTCGCGCGCGGAGGGGTCGTCCTCGATGACCAGGACACTCTTGGCCGGCATGCCGTTCCTCCTGTTCAGGGGCACACCCCGCCCACACTGCTGCGACAGTACGGGCGTTCGGTGCGCGGGGTAAGAGGCTCGGAGGCGCAGAAAGACTTCCGAAAGAACCCGGCCTCAGCCGCGCGGCTCTGTGAAGTTTCCCTGAAGATGAGCAGGGGAGGCTGGCGAAGGGAATGCGGACGACGGACAGTGGGTTGTCGAATACCCGGTAGGGGTATACATCCAAGGAGGATCCTCGTGAGCCATGACATGACCCACAGCTCTGCAGTCGAGTCCGAGACGCACGGCGACCACGGGGCGCACCCCGGCAACGAGGCTCATGCCGGTCAGGCGAGCCACGACACTCGCGGCGGCCACGACACTCAGGTCGGCCACGACTCCCATGCGGCCCACGCCGGCCACGACGCTCATGCGGCCCACGCCGGACACGACGCTCATGCGGCCCACGCCGGCCACGACGCTCAAACGGGCCATGCCGGACACGCCGGACACGTACAGCGCTTCCGCCGCCTGTTCTGGGTCATGCTCGTGCTCGCGGTCCCGGTCGTGGCGCTGTCCCCGATGTTCGCGATGCTCGTCGGCTACCCGGTCCCCACGGGCGCCTGGCTCTGGGTGCCGCCGGTCCTGGGAACGGTCCTGTACGCGTGGGGCGGCT
>DASSQF010000160.1:0-4241 GCA_035702685.1 Propionibacteriaceae bacterium | reverse complement strand
CAGCCCGCGCGTCGAGGGCGACGAGCCTGTCGTACAGCCTCCGGTCCAGCAGGATCGCGTCGTGGTGCGCAGCCAGTCTCGGCGACATCTCCTCCTCGATCGCGTCGAGCGCGTCGGTGGTGTCGGCCTCCTTGAGCGTCCAGAACCCCATGACCGCGCGGTTGAGCAGCTGTCCGGACCGCTCCCACGCGTCGAGCACGGTCTCGACGGTCGGCGCGGAGGAGTCGGTGGCGATCGTGTCCAGCTCGGCGAGCTGCGCGGCCATGCCGTCGCTCAGTGCTGCACACCAGTCCTCGGCGGAGATCCGGACGAAGTCGTGGAGGGTGTAGGGCAGCGCGGTCGAGGCCACGGGGTTGAGGGTCAACAGGTGCTCCTTCCAAGTCCCTCAATCCTGGCAGGAACCACAGACAGAACCACGTGAAGGCCGACAGAATGAGCGCCATGACGACGGTCTGGGCGCATCGCGGCGCCAGCGCGAAGGCGCCGGAGAACACGCTCGCCGCCTTCCGTCTCGCGCACGAGCTGGGCGCGGACGGCGTGGAGCTCGACGTCCAGCTCACCGCTGACGGGCGCGTGGTCGTGATCCACGACGAGACCCTCGACCGGACCACGACCGGGAGGGGACCGCTCGCCTCGCGGACGCTCGACGAGCTCCGTACCCTCGACGCCTCGTACGGGCGGGAAGAGTTCCGGGGCGAGTGCATCCCCCTCCTCGAGGAGGTGCTCGAGCTCCTCGGCCCCACAGGCATGACGGTCAACATCGAGCTGAAGAACAGCGTCGAGCCGTACCCCGGCCTCGAGGAGGCCGTCGTCGCCCTCGTCGCCGAGGCCGGGCTCGCCGACAAGGTCATCTACTCGACGTTCAACCACATCAGCGCCACGGCGATGGCCCGCTCCTTCCAGCCGAGCCGCGTCGGCCTGCTCTTCTCCGACATCCTCGCCGAGCCGTGGAGCTACGCCGAGCGGCGCGACGTGTCCGCCCTTCACCCCCACTGGCGCTACGTCGAGCTCGTTCCGGAGACTGTCGAGCGGTGCCACGCGGCGGGCTTGGCCGTCAACGTCTGGACGGTGGACAGCCCCGTGACGGCCCGACGCCTCGCGGATCTTGGTGTCGACGCGGTCATCAGCAACCGCCCGGACGAGGTGCGCCGGGTCCTCTGAGCGCACCGGGCCCGCCCCCACTACGGTGGTCCGGTGAACCCGTTCCAGCCGGAGTTGTGGGAGCCCGTCGCGGGCTTCGAGTTCAGCGACATCACGTACCACCGCGCCCGGCACGTACCGGCCGTGCGCATCGCCCTCGACCGGCCCGAGGTGCGCAACGCGTTCCGTCCGCACACCGTCGACGAGCTGCTCGTCGCCTTCGACCACGCGCGGACCGCCTCGGACGTCGGCTGCGTCCTCCTCACCGGCAACGGCCCCTCTCCCAAGGACGGCGGGTGGTCGTTCTGCTCGGGCGGCGACCAGCGGATCCGGGGGCGTGCGGGCTACCAGTACGCGGACGGTGACGCGGCCGAGGATGTCGACCCGGCGAAGCTCGGCCGGCTCCACATCCTCGAGGTGCAGCGCCAGATCCGGTTCATGCCGAAGCCCGTGATCGCCCTTGTCGGTGGATGGGCCGCCGGTGGCGGACACTCGCTGCACGTGGTGTGCGACCTCACGATCGCCTCGGCCGAGCACGCCCGGTTCAAGCAGACCGACGCCGACGTCGGCTCCTTCGACGCAGGCTTCGGCTCGGCCTACCTCGCGCGGCAGGTCGGCCAGAAGTTCGCCCGGCAGATCTTCTTCCTCGGTCAGACGTATGACGCGGCCGAGGCCTACGCGATGGGCACGGTCAACGCGGTCGTCCCGCACGAGCAGCTCGAGACCGTCGGGCTCGACTGGGCCCGGATGGTCTGCGAGAAGTCGCCGACGGCGATCCGGATGCTCAAGTACGCGTTCAACGCGATCGACGACGGCATGGTCGGCCAGCAGGTGTTCGCGGGCGAGGCGACGCGCCTCGCGTACATGACGGACGAGGCGGCGGAGGGGCGGGACGCCTTCCTCGAGAAGCGGTCGCCCGACTGGTCCGCCTTCCCCTACTACTACTGAAGCGGGGTCGTGGGAGAGATGAACGGGGCACGCGCGTGACGGACCTGGTCGTGCTGGCTGCGGGCATGGGCTCGCGGTTCGGGGGGATGAAGCAGCTGGAGCCTGTAGGGCCCAGCGGCGAGACCGTCATGGACTATGCCGTGTACGACGCGGTGCGGGCCGGCGTCGAGCGGGTGGTGTTCGTCATCCGCCGGGAGTTCGAGGAGGCGTTCCGGGCGACGGTCGGGAGCCGGTACGAGGGGCGGCTGCCCGTCGCGTACGCGTTCCAGGACGTGGCGGCGCTCCCGCCGGGACGGACCGTTCCCGAGGGCCGGACCAAGCCCTGGGGGACGGGGCAGGCGGTCCTCGCCGCCGGCGACGTCGTGAGCTCGCCGTTCGTCGTCATCAACGCCGACGACTTCTACGGGCGCACGGCCTACGCGGAGCTGGGCTCTCGTTTGGCCGAGGAGGGCGAGCCCGGGTCGTACGCCATGGTCGCGTACCCCCTCGTCAACACGCTGTCGGAGCACGGCTCGGTCTCGCGCGGCGTGTGCGAGGTGGTCGACGGCCGGCTGCGCAGCGTCGTCGAGCACACCGGCCTGGCGGCATCGGGCGAGGGCGTCCTCGACGCCTCTGGCGCCAGGTTCACCGGGCACGAGCTCGTGAGCATGAACTTCTGGGGGCTCCGGCCGGACGTGTTCGGGCGGCTCGAGAGGGCGTTCGCCGCGTTCCTCGAGGAGCACGGCCACGAGACGGGCAGCGAGCTGTACCTGCCGGCCGTCATCGACGACCTGGTCGCCCGCGGGGAGGCGAGCGTCGACGTGCTGACGTCGCCCGACACCTGGTTCGGGATGACGTACGCCGCGGACCGGGCTGCCGTCGCCGCGCGACTGGCCGAGCTCGTGGCCACCGGCGAGTACCCCTCACCCCTCGGGTGGCAGGCGTGACCCGGCCCGTGCCGGCCGACCTTCCGGAGGCCGTCGCCCGGGTCTTCGGGCTGGAGCCGGTACAGGTGAGGCGGTACGGAGGCGGCCACATCAACGACACGTACCTCGTCACGGGCGCGCGCGGCCGGTACGTGCTGCAGCGCATCAACGACGCGGTGTTCCCGCGGCCCGTCGAGCTGATGGACAACGTCTCCCGGGTGACGCGGCACGTACGGGCGAGGCTCCTCGCGGACGGGGCCCGCGACATCGACCGCCGGGTGCTCACCCTCGTCCCGACGCCCGCCGGCTCCGACTGGCACGTGGACGGCGACGGCCAGGTGTGGCGCGTGTTCCGCTTCATCGCGGGGGCGACGAGCCACGAGGTCATCTCGGAGCCGACCCAGGCGTACCGGGCGGCGCACGCGTTCGGCCGTTTCCAGCAGCAGCTCGCGGACTACAAGGGCCCGAGGCTGTACGAGACGATCCCGCGGTTCCACGACACGGTGAGGCGGTACGACGACTTCGCGGCGGTCGCCGCCGCCGACCCGTGCGGACGAGCGGACGAGGTGCGCGAGGACATCGAGTGGCTGCTGGGGCAGCGTGAGCTCGCCGGGGCCATGCTCTCGCTGCAGGCCGAGGGCGTGCTGCCGGAGCGCATCACGCACAACGACACGAAGCTGTCGAACGTGCTGCTCGACGACGCGACGGGCGAGGCGGTGTGCGTGCTCGACCTGGACACCGTCATGCCGGGGCTCAGCCTGTACGACTTCGCCGACCTGTGCCGCTCGGGGGCGACGACCGTCGCGGAGGACGACCCGGACGCGTCGAAGGTCGACGTGGACGTGCCGATGTTCCAGGCGCTCGCCGAGGGCTACCTGTCCGGCGCAGGGTCGGCGCTCCTTCCCGCCGAGCGCGAGCTGCTGGTGCTGGCGGGCGAGGTCATGACGCTCGAGCAGGCGTACCGCTTCCTCGGCGACCACCTCGCCGGCGACACGTACTACCAGACCAGCCGGAACGGCCAGAACCTCGATCGCGCCCGGACCCAGATCGCGCTCGTCAAGGCCCTGCAGCGCCACGAGCCGGCGCTGAACGCGTACGTCGCGTCCTTGTCCTGACCCGGGTGGGTCCTCCGCCGTGCCTGGGAGCAGGGTTGTCTGCATTCAGTGGCACCTACGTGCACGCCGACGCGTATATCGCACAGCCAGCACGTAGGTGCCACTGACTGCAGGTGGCGGCTGGGGAAGGGCC
>DASSQF010000159.1:0-3310 GCA_035702685.1 Propionibacteriaceae bacterium | reverse complement strand
AATGCCCGGCAGGCCCCCGGCTGTCAGAGGCGCCGTAGGGCGGGTCGTCAGGCCTGCCTTTTCCGTCGACGTGCACGTCCACCCGGGCGCCCTATGCTCGGGAGGACCCACGAGGAGGAACCGATGAAGACGTTCGTGCTGCCCGGTACAGACCTTGTCGCGCCCGCGATCATCGCCGGGATGATGCGCATCCAGGACAAGTCCGACGACGAGGTGCGCGCCCTCTTCGACGCATGCATGGAGTCGGGCGTCAACTTCTTCGACCATGCCGCGGTGTACGGGGCGCAGCCGCACGGGTGCGAGCGCCGCTTCGCCGAAGCCCTGCGTCTCACGCCCTCGCAGCGCGACGAGATCACCCTGCAGACCAAGGTCGGGATCATCAAGGAGAACGGCCCGTACTTCGACTTCTCGTACGACGAGATCATCAGCTCGGTCGACGACTCCCTCGCTGCCCTCGACACCGACCACATCGACATCCTGCTGCTGCACCGCCCGGACGCCCTCGTCGAGCCGGAGGAGGTGGCCCGGGCGTTCGACGAGCTGGAGGGCGCCGGCAAGGTGCGGCACTTCGGAGTGTCGAACCACACGCCCGTACAGGTCGAGCTGCTCAAGCGGTACGTGCGGCAGCCCCTCGTCGTGAACCAGCTCCAGCTCTCGATCACGCACGCGAACCTCATCACCCAGGGCATGGCCATGAACATGGCCGGGCTGGACCAGTCGGTCGACCGCACCATGGGCACCCTCGACTTCTGCCGGATCATGGGCATCACGATCCAGGCCTGGTCGCCGTTCCAGACGGGCTTCTTCGACGGCCCCTTCCTCGGCAACCCTGACGCGCCCGAGCTCAACGCCGTCGTCGACCGGCTCGCCGCGAGCTACGACGTGCCGCCCGAGGCCATCGCCACGGCATGGATCACCCGGCACCCTGCCCAGATGCAGGTCGTCCTCGGCACGACGACGCCTGAGCGCGTCACCGCCGCGGCGAAGGGTGCGGACATCGTCCTCACGAAGCCCGAGTGGTACGAGCTGTACCGGGCGGCCGGGCACATCGTGCCCTGACGCTCTCGGACGCCTCGCGCCGGGCCCGAGGGTCCTGCCCCTGAGCCGTCCGGAGAAGGCCTGCTCCCCGTCCCCGTGCTCGGTCCCAGGGCGATATCGTCGGCTCGACCACGCCGGCGTACCCCGCCGCAACCCTGGGAGGATCACCGATGATCGACGAGGCGTCTGCGAGCACGCGCGCAGCCATCGAGGAGGGGCGGACCGCCCTGGGCATCGAGCTGGGCTCGACCCGGATCAAGGCTGTGCTCATCGGTGAGGACCACGTGCCGCTCGCGACCGGGGGCCACGACTGGGAGAACCAGTTCGTGGACCGGATCTGGACGTACTCGCTGGAGTCGGTACGGACCGGGCTCCAGGCAGCGTACGCGTCCCTCGCCGAGGACGTACGGAGCCGTTACGGCGTGGAGCTGCGTACCGTCGGCACGCTCGGCGTCTCGGCGATGATGCACGGCTACCTGCCATTCGACGCGAACGGTGAGCTGCTGGTCCCGTTCCGTACCTGGCGCAACACGATCACGGGGCCGGCGAGCGAGCAGCTCACTGCCCTCTTCGGTTACGCGATCCCCCAGCGCTGGTCGGTCGCGCACCTGTACCAGGCGGTGCTGAACGGCGAGGAGCACGTCGACCGCATCGCGCACCTCACGACGCTGGCGGGCTACGTGCACGAGCTGCTCACGGGCCGTACGGTCCTGGGCGTCGGCGACGCGTCGGGCATGTTCCCCATCGACACCGCGACCGGCACGTACCACGCGACGATGCTCGCGCAGTTCGACGACCTCGTGCGCGAGAAGGGGTACGGCTGGACGCTCGGCGGCATCCTGCCGACCGTGCTCTCGGCGGGCGAGCCGGCCGGTGAGCTCACCGTCGAGGGCGCCTCGCTGCTGGACCCGTCGGGCACCCTGCAGCCCGGTGTCGCGTGCTGCCCGCCGGAGGGGGACGCGGGTACGGGCATGGTGGCCACGAACTCGGTGGCGCGCCGCACCGGCAACGTGAGCGCCGGGACGTCGATCTTCGCCATGGTCGTGCTCGAGAACGAGCTGTCCCGCATGCACCCCGAGCTCGACCTCGTGACGACGCCCGCCGGTGACCTCGTGGCGATGGTCCACTGCAACAACGGCGCGAGCGAGCTCAACGCGTGGGTCGGCCTGTTCGGCGAGTTCGCCACCCGGGTCGGTGCCGGCCTGGGCACGGGCGCCCTGTTCGAGAGCCTGTTCACGGCGTCGCTGGAGGGCGAGCCGGACTGCGGCGGCCTCCTGGCGTACAACTACCTCTCCGGCGAGCACATCACCGGGCTCGAGGAGGGCCGGCCCCTGTTCGTCCGGACGCCGGACAGCCGCTTCACGCTGGCGAACTTCATGCGGGCCCACCTGTTCGCGGCCCTGGCGAGCCTGCGGATCGGCATGAACGTGCTGCTCAAGGACGAAGGGGTCGAGCTCGACTCCCTGTTCGCGCACGGCGGGCTGTTCAAGACGAAGGGGGTCGCCCAGCGCTACCTCGCGGCGGCAGTGGACGCCCCTGTGTCGGTCGGCGACATCGCGGGCGAGGGCGGTGCCTGGGGCATCGCGCTGCTCGCCGCGTACGCGCGGAACCGGGCGGAGGGCCAGTCCCTGGCCGACTACCTCGGCACGCAGGTGTTCGCGGGGGCGGCGCTCGACACGGTCGCGCCCGACCCGGCGGACGTCGCGGGCTTCGACGCCTACGTCGAGCGGTTCAGCGCCGGACTGCCCATCGAGCGCGCGGCGGTCGCGAACAGCTGACGCGGTCTTCCCGACAGGGGGGTACCGGCAGGGTCTCGCCGCAACGGTGACGCCGCACTAGCGTCAGCGTTCATGGAGGCCGGGAACGAGTCCACGGGCGCTCTCGCGCCGTTCCGCAGTCGCGCGTTCCTGTGGCTCTGGCTCGGGGTGGTGATGTCGAGCATCGGTGCCTGGTCGCAGACGGTCGGCGCGCAGTGGCTGTTCATCAACGATCCCAACGCCGCCACGATCATCTCGCTGGTCCAGACGGCGGCCGCGCTGCCCATGGTGCTGCTCGCCCTCGTCGGCGGCGTGCTGGCGGACGCGTTCGACCGCCGCAGCCTCATGCTGTGGGTGCAGGTGTACTTCGTCGTGGTGGCCCTGCTCCTCAGCCTGTTCACCGCGCTCAAGCTGATGCCGCCGCTGCTCCTGCTCGCCTTCACGTTCCTCATCGGAGCCGGCAACGCCATCCAGCTCCCTACCTGGCAGCCGCTCATCACCGAGCTCGTACCCCG
>DASSQF010000158.1:0-8476 GCA_035702685.1 Propionibacteriaceae bacterium | reverse complement strand
CGGTCCCGGGCCTGCTGCTCCTCGTATGCGGGGGAGGATTCGCGGTGTGGTCGGTCCTCGCCGAGGCGACGGTGGGCCGCGGGACGCCGGTACCGCTCATCCCCACGCAGCGGCTGGTCGTCGTGCCACCGTTCACGTTCTGCCGCAACCCCATGGTGCTGGGTACGAGCCTCGCCTACCTGGGGCTGGCCGTCGCTGTCGGCTCGCCCTCGGCGGTCGTCCTCGTGGTGACCTTCGCGGCACTCCTGCTCCTCTACGTGAGAACGGTCGAGGAGAAGGAGCTGGAGGCCCGGTTCGGCGCCGACTACGTCGCGTACCGGAGTCGCACCCCCTTCCTGCTGCCCCGGTTCACGCAGCGGCGCTGAGTCCGCGCCTGCCAGCCGCAGAGCTGCACAGCGCGCGGTCCGCACCTCCTTTCGGACGGTTGCCGAAGTCCGAACGCGCCGCAGCGGCCCGGTGTTGAATGGAGCTGGGTCGCCGATGAAGGCGGGGTGGACATCATGTCCAAGGACCTGTGGGGTCGGGTCGCCGACACCTATGACGCTGATCACACGCTCATCTCGGGGGCAGACCTCGTGCGGACCGTCCAGTCCGAGCTCGCCACGGCCGTACAGGCCGGTCACGTCGTGGAGCTCGGGTGCGGCACAGGCCTGTACACCCGTGCGTACGCGCCGCACTGTACGGACGTGATCGCCGTGGACAGATCGGGCCGCATGGTCGAGTTCGCCCGGCGCAGCCTCGCCGGCCTGCCCAACGTCTCGGTGCAGGTCGGCGACGCCACCGCCACGGGCCTGCCGTCCGGTTCGGCGGACGCCGTCGTCGCGGTGAACCTTCTCCATGTCGTTCCCGATGCCGGCGGGGTGCTCACCGAGGTCCTGCGGCTGCTGCGTGCGGGAGGCACGGCCGTCCTCGTCGACTTCACGACGGAGAAGCTTCCGCTGGGACGTGTGCTGGTCTCCGTGTGGCGGTACCTCCGTCGCTGGGGCCCCATGGTCAGCAAGGGCCGGCAGGACTTCACGCGGTCGTCCCTCGAGGCGCTCGTGCAGCGGATGGGGTTCGTCAGCCTGCGCTCCCGCCTCCTCACCGGAAGGTCCATGAACGCGGCGATGGTCGTCGGCGTGAAGCCCGGCCTCCAGGCCCAGGCGACGAGTCGGGACGACAGCACCGAGCGACGTCAGGGGTGACTGTGGGGCCTCACGCTACGGCCGGGGGTCGTCGGCGACGAGCTGCATGAGGGACTCAGCCTCCTCGGCGCAGGCGGGGCATGCGGTGAGGTGCGTACGCATCGTCACGTCGTCGTGATCCGGGTCGGCGAGGAGCGCCTCCACGTACGCATCCATGCGGTCGAAGCACTCCTCGCAGGAGAGGTACGGCTCGGTGTCGAGCGTGAGGAGCCGAGCGGCGCGGGTGTCGAGGTGCTTGTGCGGAGTGTTCATGGTCTGCCTGGTCCGACTGCTGGGAGGTGTCCTGATGCGATGAGCTCCGCCCGGAGTCGAACCCGGGCGTCGTGGAGCGTCTTGTAGAGGGCGTTGCGGGTCGTGCCCAGCCTCTCGGCCAGGACATCGATGGGGACGTCGTCGACGAGCAGCGCGACGGTGACGCGGCGCTGGTGCGGCGTGAGGACGTGGATCATGGCGTCGCGGACCGCGGTCGCGAGGTCGTCGGCTTCGGCGAGGTCGCCGGGGGAAGGGTCTGAGGCGACGTGGGGTACGGCGTCGTCCAGCTCCACGTCCCGGTGCTGCCAGGCGTAGTGGCGTACGGCGGTGGCGCACTGCAGGATCGCGAACTTGTACGCCCACGTGGTGAACCGGCTGCGGCCCTCGAAGGTCGGCAGCTTGGCGAGCACGGCCATCATCGCGTCGTCGGCCGCCTCGTTCGCCAGCTCGGCCACACGGTCCTCGCCCAGGTCGGGCAGGACGCCCCGCATGCGGCGGACCTGGTGGTGCGACGCGCGGAGCAGCAGGGCGTGGAGGCTGCGGAGCGCCTCCTCCTGCTCGGGGCCGGGGAGGGTCAGCGCGGAGACCCAGTCCAGGGGCTCCTCACGTCGGGCGGTGACGGAGGGCGACGACCGCACAGCGACCTCGCGTTCTCCCAGGGTCACGGGGTGCCCACCGGTGAGAGGATCCGGGCCGCGAGGTCGGGCGGGCAGCCGCGGTCGACCAGGGCGAGAAGGGCGTGGACGTCGACCCCGGCGGTGGAGGCCAGCTCGTCAGCGAGAGCCGGGGCGAACCCGGACTCGAGAAGCCGGCACCGCCGCCACTCGACGACGTTGACCGGCTGGCCGCCCGCACAGCGCGTGCTCTGGGAGGTGCTGCTCCGGGATGAGTTGCTCGTCATACCTCGTTGGTGGCGTCCGAGGCGTCGTTTCTTACCCCGCAGAGCGGCCGGTAAGAAGCTTCCTCGCTCCGACGCCAACATGTCATGACCCTTTCAGCCCAGCCCAGTCTCCTCCCGGTCCCGGTTCGCGACAACGCCCACGCCAGGGTCGCCGTCGCCTGTACATGCGCGGCCTCCGCCGGCGTCCACGCCGGCCTCGTACCGGAGCACCTGCGGGAGGCCCCGCCCCTGGGTGCGGCCTTCGCCCTGTCCGCCGTCCTCTTCGCGCTCGCGGCCCTGGTCATGAGGCAGCCCGCTCCTCGGCCCGTCGCCGTCGTGGCGGTCGCCCTTCTGCTGGTCGTCACCGCGGCGGCGTACGTGGTGTCGCGGTCGACCGGTCTCCCCGTTGTCTCTCCGCGGCCCGAGGACGTCGACCCGCTCGGCGTCTCGGTCTCCCTCCTCGAGGTCGCGGCAGCCGCCGTGGCCGTACGCCTCATCCCACGAAAGGACACATGATGAACCATCTCCGTACCGGCCACCGCGGCTCGACCTCGCCGGTCACCCTGCTGGTCAGCGCACTCCTCGGGCTCGCGGTCGCCCTCGGTATCGGCTGGTCCCCGGGCGTCGCCGTCGCCGCGGGCCATGGCGACAAGGCACCCGTGTCGGCGGTCCAGTCCCGGCTCGCGTTCCACGACGCGATGCGCAAGCTCTGGGAGGACCACGTGACGTGGACCCGGCTGGCGATCGTCACGTTCGCCGACGGCTCCGGCGGCTTCTCCGCCACGGCCGGTCGACTGCTCCAGAACCAGGTCGACATCGGGAACGCGATCAAGCCCTTCTACGGGGTTGCCGCTGGTGCCCAGCTCACGGCCCTGCTCCACGACCACATCACGATCGCCGTGGAGGTGCTGCAGGCGGCGAAGGCAGGTGACGCCGGTGCGTTCGCCTCGGCGAAGAGTCTCTGGTACGCCAACGCCGACCAGATCGCCGACTTCCTCTCCGCAGCCAACCCGAAGGCCTGGCCCGACGCGGTGATGCGGGCCGACATGAAGACCCACCTCGACCAGACGCTGCTGGAGGCGTCCGACGAGCTGCAGGGCCACTACGCGGCGAGCGTCTCCGACTACGAGGCGGTCCACGCGCACATCCTCATGATGGCCGACCAGCTCAGCGCGGGGATCATCCAGGCGTTCCCGTCCAGCTTCCGCTGACCTCACGTGGTGGTGAGCCCCGTACCCGTCGGCATGGGCATCCGGCGGGTACGGGACGGGGAGTGCCGCCCAGCCGCATGCGCTCAGGTGGTGAGCGGCCACACCTCGACGACCCCGTGCGCGACGGCGCAGGGGCTGCCGCTGACCATCTCGACCGCCTCCTCGAGGCTGTCCGCCTCGATGACGGCGATGCCGGCGACCGGCAGGGCTGACGAGAGGAAGGGGCCGGGCGTTGTACGGGGACCGGTCGCGTCCGGGTTGCGTACCTGGACCGGCTGGCCCGCGATCCCCATCACGGCCCCGCCGCGGCGCAGGTCGTCGTCGTGTGCGTGGGCCGCCCGCAACACGTCGTCGCCGGTACGGTCGTAGCCCTCCTGGTCGCCGTACCCGATCGTCACGAACGTCGCCATGCCGTCGAGTCTGCTCCCGCGGGTCAAGCGCCCCCGGGGTCCGCTCATCTGCACTGAGTGGCACCAGGCGACACGCTGTCGCGTAGAGGCGACGGCGTGCAGCTATGTGCCACTGGATGCAGGCGAGGTCTGCCAGGCGGGCCGGTCAGTCGCCCATGGTGATGCCGGTCACCGGCACTCCCGCGGGCTCGTACACGAGCAGCACCGCTCCCTTGGGGAACGCGACCGGCGGCTCCGCCAGCCGGAACGCCGCGGGAAAAGCGCCGTCGAACAGCCGCTTACCGGTTCCGAACACCACCGGATAGACGTAGAGGTTGAGCCGGTCGACGAGGCCCGCGGCGATGAGGCCACGTGCGAGGTCACCGCTGCCGATGACGTGGATCTCCTCGAAGCGCTCCTTCAGCGTCTGCACCTCGGGGGCCGCGTCGGACAGCACCGTGGTGCCCGCCCAGGACGCCTCCGTCAGGGTTCGTGAGGCGACGAACTTGGGTACGGCGTTGAGCTTGACCGCGATCGGATCGTCGCCCTGGTTCGGCCAGTACCCGGCGAAGATGTCGTACGTCGTGCGACCCAGCAGCAGGGCGTCGAGTCGCTCGAGTCCGGCGCCGATCGTCGCCCCGGACTCGTCGTCGAAGTACGGCGCCTGCCATCCGCCGAACCCGAAGCCGCCGGAGGTGTCCTCATCGGGCCCGCCGGGCGCCTGGTACACGCCATCCAGAGTGACGAACAGGTCCACCGCGAGGATTCCCATGCTGTGCTCCCTTCTCGGCGCCACGCTAGCCGCGCCCGGCGTCCGCTGGCCAGGGTGCCACTTCAGCTCCTGAGCGCCACCATGGACGCGAGGCGAACGAGAGAGGAGCCCTGCGGTGCCGGAGAGCCTGGACCTGGCGTACCCCTTCAGAGGCACCTGGCTGACACAGAACAGCCCAGCTGACCGGGTGCCGAGCCACGGCACCGCGCTGTACGGGTCGTCGTTCGCCATCGACTTCGTGCCCGTCGACGAGTCCGGTCGTACGGCCCGGTTCACGATCGCCTCTCTCGTCCGTCCCGAGCGCCCGACGCGCTTCCCCGGGTTCGGCCGCCTGATCCTGGCGCCGGTGGACGGTGTCGTCGTCGCCGTGCACGCCTCGGCGCCGGACCACCCCGCCTTCCGGGGCCTACCCTCCGTCACGTACGCCCTGACTCAGGCGCGGCGGGCCGGCGCAGGCTGGCCGGCCCTTGCCGGTAACCACGTGATGATCGAGACCGCACGCGGTGTGGTGGTCGCCCTCTGCCATCTGCAGCAGGGGAGCGTCCGCGTCGCGCCGGGTCAACGGGTCGAGGCGGAGCAGCCCATGGCGACGTGCGGCAACTCGGGCAACAGCACAGAGCCCCACCTGCACCTGCAGGCACTCAGCAGCGCGGACGTGACGAGCGCGAGCGCTGTGCCCATCACGCTGGGGGGCCGGCTGCCGCGCAACGGCGAGGTCGTACGCGTGAGCTGACGACAGGCGCGGTCAGCCCGCGCGGCGTCCCATCTCCTCGACGATCCAGCGAGCCGTCTCGCGGCTGCACGCGCCCGGCTCGCTGAAGCTCACGGTGAAGACGCCGGTGATCTCGGTGAGCGTCGGGACGCCGTGAAGCTCGAGGATCGCGTCCGCCTCCTGCGCATACGAGTCCTCAGGTCCGCCTTGCGCGACCAGCCCGACCGGGTCCGCCTCGGCCAGGATCCGGATGAGCTCGTCCCGCGTGATCGCCATGGCGAGAGCCTATGAGACCGGGCGCGTTATGTGTCAGCGGGACCCGCGACGCGGGCCCGTGCGACGTGGAGGCTGACGTCGCGCCCGGACTAGAGGGCTGCGGAAGACTCCGCAGGATGCGGGTCGCCACCTGCGGCATCGAGCCGGAAGCCGAGCTTGACGGTCACCTGGAAATGGGCGACCTGGCCCTCGGCGATGTGGCCCCGCACGCCGACGACCTCGAACCAGTCGAGGTGTCGGACGGTCCGGTTGGCACGCTCCACCGCGTTGCGGATGGCGGCGTCGATCGACTCCGCCGATGTCCCGACGACCTCACTGACGCCGTACACGTGATCGCTCATGGCACACCCCTTCCTCTGTGCGCTCAGCATCCTCGCGGCCGCCTGGCGCCACAAGGGGCCGGAGCCGTGGGGGAGCGTCGGTCGCCCAGCCCGGCCCAGACGAAGCGGAGGGGCTCTCAGACCTCGCTGGCTCGTACCAGGTCGATCATCGCCTGGGTTCCCCGGGCGTCCTCGAGGGTCCACGGGAACTCTGCCCCGGTACGGATGGTGGCGACGAGGTTCTCGAACTCGAGCACGTACTGACGCACGTCGGGGAACCGCTCGATGCGGGTCGTCTCTCCCCGGGTCACGTGGACCTGCGCCTCGCCCACGACGCCCGCGTTGAACGGCACGGGGACCCGGATGAGTCCTTCGTCGCCCTGGAAGGTGACCTCCTGCCGGTCGTACAGGCGGGTCGAGGTGAGCGAGCAGTAGCTGAACTCGCCCGACGGCCCGGCCATCGTCCCCGTGACCTGGGTCCACACGTCGACGCCGTGCTCCCTGCGGATCCTCGAGGCGAGCTCGACGGGCTCGGCGCGCGCCGCGAACCGTGCCGACCCGTACGTGTAGACGCCGATGTCCGGGATCGACCCGCCGCCGGTCTCTGCGCGGTTGCGGATGTTGCCCGCGTCGGGCAGGTCGAAGCTGAACACCGCGTCGACGTGCCGGAGCCGGCCGATCGCGCCCTCGTCGATGAGGGTCCGTACCCGCTGCCACTGAGGGTGATGCACGATCATGTACGCCTCGGACGCGAACAGGCCGGTACGGTCACGAGCCTCGATGAGGGCGTCGATCTCCGGCGCGGTCATCGCGATGGGCTTCTCGGTCAGGACGTGCTTGCCGGCGTCGAGGGCCTTGAGCGTCCACTCGACGTGGAGGTGGTTGGGGAGCGGGATGTACACGGCCTCGATCGAGGGGTCCGCCAGGAGCGCTTCGTAGCCGGTGTGCACGACGATGTCGGGCGCGAAGGCCTGGAACGGCTCCGCCTTGGCGGCCGACGACGTCGCGAGCGCCGCGAACCTCGCCCCCCGCGCCTCGTGGATCGCTCGGGCGGTCTGCCTCAGGGCGAAGCTCGACGCACCCATCACTCCGATGTTCACTGGTTCCACGTGCCCTCCTCGTCCAGGTCATCGTAGAGAGGGCCGAAGTTCCTCTGCCTGCTCACCCTCGGGGAGCCGCTTGGGGGGCGGCCATGCGCTCCGGGAGCCGCGAGTCACCGGAGGGTCTGTCATGGGCCGACACGACTCCGGGTCCACGGCGCGCCGGAGTTCGTAGGGCGCGCGCTCGTTCCACGGCCGGGCTCCAGGTCGGCGAGTAGGGGAGTACGAGGCGGGGTACTTCTTCTCTTGGCTGCGCCCGCAGTCACGTCTGAAGGGGGTCCCATGGGCACCTGGGTCTGGATCGTCGTCGCGGTGGTCGTCATCGTCGTCGTCGTCGCCGTCGTCATCGCGATGACAGGCCGGCGGCGGAGAGAGGCCGAGCTGAGGCGGCGCGAGGAGAAGGCTGCGGAGCTGCGCGCCCGCGGGCAGCAGGAGGAGCTCCGGGCCAAGGAGGCAGCGGCTGCCGCGGCGACGCAGGAGGCGGACGCACAGCGTGCGCGGATGGAGGCCGAAAGGCTCCAGCGGGAGGCGAACGAACGAGCCGCTGAGGCCGACCGTGCCCGTCGGGCCGCTCAGAGCCACCTCGAGGACGCGGCCCGCATCGCCCCCTCCGACGAGTCGAGCGTCCGACGGGCGGAGCGTGAGGACGTCCCGGCGCGAGACGTACGGTCTGACACGTCGGCGGACGTGGGCGACACGTCGGCGGGCGTGCGCGACACGTCGGCGGACCCGCGCGCTGACACCCTGGCCGACCGGCGCGCCGAGGTCGGGACCGAGGATCCCAACCGGCGGGTCTAGGTACGAGTGGGTCGAGACGCTGCTCGGTACCGGGACATCATGCGCGCCCAGCTGGTCCGGCCGGAGCCGGACCTGTTCGCCGCGCCACTGGTGGCCGGACGTGCCGGCACCTGGGTACTGCTCGGCTTCCGCACACCGGGCCCCCACGGTGTGCTGGCGCTCGACCTGGTGGGCCCGATCGCGGCGCGCGGGACGGCGAGCCCTGGTGCTGAGGTGATCGCGGGAGGCCCACACCGACCCGATGCTCCCGTCTCCACGTCCCGTCGGAGGATCGGAGCCGCGTGATGCTCGACATCCCCGAGGAGGTGCGCGGCCTCAGCTCCAGCGCCAGCTCTCGGCCATCGTGGCGAACGAGGAGCCCGTCGCGACCGCGGTGTCGTCGATCACGTACCGCATCCCCTTCCTCTGCGTGCAGACGACGGTCGTGTCGGACGCGGGGTCGATGATCCTCGTCCCGACGGCTGGAGTTCCGTCGAGGTCGACCGTGACGCTGGTGCGGGCGCCGGAGGTCCGCGCGGCAGCACGTTGCGCGACTTCGGTGTCGCAGGGCTGTACTGCCGAGGTGGAGGAAGCCCAGACGGT
>DASSQF010000157.1:0-3223 GCA_035702685.1 Propionibacteriaceae bacterium | reverse complement strand
GCGGATGTGCGCGGTCGAGCCGATGAGCGGCAGGTCGACGCTCGCGCCGGCGCTGTGCACCCAGACCGGGCGGCGGTCCTTGGTGTAGAAGAGGACGTCCGCCTCCACCTCGTGGTTCCTCAGCGCCCCGGTGTGCAGGTCGACGATCGCCTGCAGCGCCTCCGGGTCCTCCTCCTCGGTGGGCCACCAGGGGTACGGGGGCTGGAAGGGCCCGTCGTCGAGGGCGTAGCCGAACAGGCGCGTGAAGGCCTGGTTCAGCTCGATCACGACACCCTCCCCGTCGAAGATGACGAGGGGGTCGGCGAGGGCGAACAGGACCGCACGTCGCCAGCTCGCATCCGCGGAGCGCTCCCGGGCGCGCGCGAGGTTCGAGGTCAGGCGTGCGCGCAGGTCGCCGACCGCGTGGGGCTCGACGACGTAGTCGTCCGCCGCGGCCTCGAGGCCGCTCGCCGCGGCCTCCGCCGCGCTGACGGCCAGCAGAACCACGGGCAGATGTCGCAGGTCAGGGTCCATTCGGATCTGCCGCACGAGCTCGAGCCCGTCCAATCCCTGGTGGGCCCCCTCGACCAGGACCAGGTCGATGTCACCGTCACGCATGAGTCTCAGCGCTTCCTCTCCGTTGCCCGTGAGGCGCAGGTCGTACTCACCGTCCAGCGCGTCGACGAGGAAGTGCCCCAGCTCGGGGTCGCTCTCCGCGACAAGGAGTCGGATGGTTCGTGGCCGGGTGAGATCGGGGCGCTGTCCAGGGTCGAAAGCAGGGACATCCGCGCGTGCCATGTCGTCTCCCCCCTCCCCTGTGCCAGGCATGGAGCCCCTCCCCAGCGGCCCTCTGACGCGTCATACGCGATGGGGAGCATTTTAAACGGAAACTTCACGAGTTCCGCAGGCTCTCACAGCGAAACCGGACGGTGTACCGGCTGGTCCTTCAACCGGTACACCTCATCCGGCGAACGCCCGGGCGGTCGCCGAACGACCCCGGGGGATAAGGCCCAGTTACCCGGCTCAGCGGGGCGCTACCCCCGGATCCCCATCTTCTTAGTCTTCTCGACCGCCAGGTCACGGCGAGAGGAGCTCGCGGACCGCGACCTCCATGGCCTCTCGCCGCTCCTCCGTCGACCGGTAGGCGCGCCTCGCGGCCTGCTCGATCGTGACCCCCGACTCGTACAGGTCCACGACCCGCGGGTCGATGTACGCGGACTTCGCGACGGCGACGGTGTTCCCCAGGTACTCGGAGACCTGGGTCGCCGCCTCCTTCACGGCCCGCTTGCGAGAAGCGGCCGTCCGACCGGGCTCCTCGGACAGGGCGAGCGACTCGGCGGCCATCACCGTGGCGTTCCACGTCCGGAAGTCCTTGGCCGTGAACCCTGTGCCGAAGAGCTCCCCGAGGTACTCGTTGACCATGCCGGCGGTGAGCTCCGACCACCCGACTCTCCGGCGGTACGCGAGGAGCCCAGTCCCCCCGTCGCGTCGGCGCCGCATGACCTCCAGCGCAGCGACAGCCTGCGGGTCGCTGATCGTGATCAGGTGGGACACGCCGGACTTCCCGACGAACGAGAACACGATGTCGTCACCACGCCGTCGTACGTGCCGGCGCTCCAGGGTGGTCAGCCCGAAGGATCCGTTCTGGTCGGCATAGGCGTCGCTGCCGATCCGGAACGCTCCGAGGTCGAGCAGGCGGAACGCCAGCGCGAGGGCACGCTCCACCGGCATCCCGTCGAGCTCGAGGTGCTGGGCGACCTCGCGCCGCACCGCCGGCAGCAAGGCCGCCGCCTCCACGATGCGTGCGAACTTCTCCGTGTCGCGCTTGATGCGCCACGCGGGGTGGTACAGGTACTGCCGTCGGCCGGCGGCATCGATCCCGATGGCTTGGAGATGGCCGTTCGGGTAGGGACAGATCCGCACGTCGCGCCACGCCGGGGGGATGACGAGGCCACGGATCCGCTCCACGTCGAGCGGGCCGAGCGGGTTCCCCTCACTGTCCGTGTAGGAGAAGCCCCGCCCGGCCCGTCGTCGGTGCCACCATGCCGAGGAGGCGGTGACTCGTCGTAGCCTCGGCACAGTCGGTCGGACTAGCTGGCGAGCTGCTCAGGCGCCTCCAGGCGCTCGCGCGTCTGGTCGAGGATGCGCCGGATCACCCGTGATACCTGCATCTGCGACAGGCCCAGCCTGGCCGCGATCTCACTCTGCGTGAGGTCCTCTTCGAAGCGCCAGATCAGCACCTGGCGGTCTCGCTCGGAGAGCACGGCAAGGGCACGGCGCAGTGCCAGCCTGTCCGTGAGCTCGCTCGCGATGTCCTCGTCGTCGGTGAGGAAGGACCCGACCGGAGCGGAGTCGCCCGTCGAGGCGTCGAGGGACAGGGGCCGGTAGCCGGCGCGGGCGATGATCGACTCCGCGACCTGCTTGGAGTCGACGCCCAGAGCCTCGCCGATCTCCTCCACGCTGACCCGGTGCCCGGAGCTCTGCTCGAGGTCCTCGGTCGTCTTGAACGTCAGGCTGCCCAGGTCCTGGATCTGGCGCGGGGGCCGGACGACCCAGCAGTGGTCCCGGAAGTAGCGCTTGAGCTCGCCGGTGATGGTCGGTACCGCGTACGAGGCGAGGGACCGGTTCTCCGACGGGCGGAACCTCTGGATCGCGATCCACAGAGCTGTTCTGGCGACCTGCACCAGGTCGTCGAAGTCGACGCCGCGGCCCATGTACCTGGTGGCCAGTGCGTCACAGAGAGGGAGGTTGAGCTCTACGAGCTCGGTCATGATGGCCGTGCGCTTCTGGGCGGTCTTCGCCGCCTCCAGCTCGATGAACAGTTCGCGGGTTTTCGCCTCGCGGCGAGCGACGGTGGACGCTTGCGCGGTTCCACGTGCCATGGTGCTCTCCTTACAGGAGATTCGTCCGAGTCGGCACGTGGTTGGACCGCTCTGACAACTCGACCCTGCCAGAGACGGCGGGTGACGACAAGCCCCCGACGGCCAATTCTTAGGAATGTCACCAAGATTTTGTGAGTACGACAGTGGTGAGATTCCTCGTCAGGGCAGCGATTTCGAGCGCGTCCTCCCTTGTCGTGGCGCAAACGCCAGAATGGCCGCAGTCCTCGACGAGGACGTGTCCAGGACTTCTCAGCCCTGAGAGGCACTCGTCGCCGTGAGTCCGCTCATGACGTATCTCTGCCCCAGGGCGAAGACCAGCACCATGGGCACGGTGGCGATGAGCGTCGCCGCCATGGCGATCT
>DASSQF010000156.1:0-10754 GCA_035702685.1 Propionibacteriaceae bacterium | reverse complement strand
TGCTGCCGTGCCGGTGCTCCCCGCGAGCCTCATGGACGTGTGAGTCTGCCCTCGCCCTGGGATCACCACGACGGGAAACCGGTGAGGATCGCGACCGGCGCACCCGAGTCGTCGCGGGCTCTGGTGCAGAGCGCGACCAGGGCACCGAACTCGTGGCCAGGCCTTCGCGGGGGCGACGGGGGCGTCCGTGAGCTGCGACTCCCGTGTTCTGGTCGTTGTGGGAGCGCCTGACATGCTGGAGCTGCTCACTCCCGTGGCGTGGTGGTTCTGAGACGTGATCCGGCTCCGTCAGCCACCACAGCACGGGAGTCAGCGCGGGGACAGGACGAGCACCGCGTCTTTTCCGCCACATCGCGGACGTCAGTGGCCGGGGCCGACTCTGGCGAGCGCCGTGCGGCACCCGCGACCCGTCGCGGAGGCCCCTGCCACAGGCGGGCGGTCCGTGGGCGGAGACTCCGGACCCGAGCCCCGCTAGCGGACGGGACGCTGAGCCGGCGGGCGGAGGTGCGTGGGGAGCAGGTGCAGGCCCATCTGGATGGCCCCGGTCGTCGATGAGTCCTCCCGACAGCCGACCACCGTGAGGTTCTCGGCCAGGTGACGCGGCACGGACTCCTTCACGGCGACCGCGACCATCGCGCGGAACGCCTCCGCGCCCGCGGCGTAGGGCGACCCCCCGATGACGACGGGGCGCGACCCGGTGATGTTGAGCAGCCAGCTGATCCCGAGCCCGAGGCTGCGCGCCACCTCCGCCAGCACCTCGTCCACCACGGGGTCTGCCAGATCGCCGAGCTCCTTGAGGGACAGCTCCGCGTACTTGCCGCGTCCGCGCTCCGTGAGGTCGCGGCCGATGGCGAAGCCGCTCGCCGACAGGCCCAGGCAGCCGATCCGACCGCACGAGCACACGCCGGTCGTGCCGGGGATCGTGCAGTGCCCCAGCTCCCCACCTCCGAGGGACGGTGCGACGGCCTTCCAGTCCTCGATGATCGACACCGAGACGCCGAACCCGAAGTAGACCATGAGGCCCTTGCCCTGGGGGCACAGGCCGTCGGCGATGCACGTCACAGCCGAGGCCCTCGGCGGCCCGACCAGCTCCACGGGCACACCCAGCTGGTCGTGCAGCCAGGCGGTTACCGGGAGCCGGTCCCAGCCGAAGAACGGGAAATCCACCGTGCCGTCCCGCTCGTCGAGCTCGCCGGGCAGGATCGCGACGAGACCCCCGAGCGGGCCGCTGGCCGCCTGCTCGACGAGGCTCTCGACGAGCCGGGCCAGCTCGGCGAAGAGCTCCTCCGGCCCGCCCGTACAGTCCCTGACCCCCGTGACGACGACGGTGCCGTCGGCGTCGGCGACCTGCGCCTCGACCCAGTCGGGACGGACCCGTGCGATGGCGACGCAGGCGCACGCGGGGTTGAACCCCAGCAGCTTGCCGGGACGGCCCCCTGCCGCACCGCTCGCTCGCGATCCGACCTCCTCCAGGACACCATCGCTCAGCAGCTTGGTGACGACGGCGGTGATCGTGGGTCGGGTCAGCCCCGTGAGGACGGCGAGCTCCGTACGTGGAAGGGGCCCTCGGCGACGCACCTGGGCGACGACCTTCGCGATGTTGCCGGCTCTGATCGCCGCCAGCTCCGGGACCGCTCTCGCGCCGGCCCTCGAGACCGTGGACCGTACGGGCATAGCCGCAGCCTAGTGACGTCCAGCCTCGTCGGGGCCGCGCGGTCAGCGGCGAGACGGACGCGGTTCTACGCCAGCTGCATGTCCACGAAACGGCTGAGGTGGCCCTGGAAGGCGGCGGTGATCGTACGGGTCTCGCCGTTGCGGTGCTTGGCCACGATGAAGTCGGCCTCTCCGGGGCGCTCGTCCTTGTTGTACGCATCCTCGCGGTGCAGCAGGATCACCATGTCGGCGTCCTGCTCGAGGCTTCCCGACTCACGGAGGTCGCTGAGCATGGGCTTCTTGTCGGTCCGCTGCTCCGAGCCACGGTTGAGCTGGGAGATCGCGATGACGGGGATCTCGAGCTCCTTGGCGAGGAGCTTGATCTGGCGGGAGAACTCAGACACCTCGACCTGGCGGTTCTCGACCTTCTTGCCGCTGCTCATCAGCTGCAGGTAGTCGATGACGACGAGCTTCAGGTCGTACCGCTGCTTCATCCGCCGGGCCTTGGCGCGGATCTCCATCATGGTGAGGTTGGGCGAGTCGTCGATGTACAGCGGGGCCGACTCGATGCGGCCCGTCACCTTCGCCAGCTGCTCCCAGTCGGTGTCGGAGAGCTTGCCCGTACGGAGGTGGTGGAGCTTGAGGCCGCCCTCGGCGCTGAGGAGGCGGGTCATGATCTCGGATGCGCTCATCTCCAACGAGAAGATCGCGGTCGTCAGCTTGTTCTTGATCGCCGCCGAGCGGGCGAAGTCGAGCGCGAGCGTCGACTTACCGATCGCGGGCCGCGCCGCGATGATGATCATCTGGCCGGGGTGCAGGCCGTTCGTCAGCTCGTCGAGCTCGGTGAAGCCGGTCGGGACGCCGGCGAGGCGGCCGCCCCGAGAGGCGATGGCCTCGAGCTCGTTCCAGGTCGGCTCGATGAGCTCCGAGAGCGGCTTGTAGTCCTCGCTGGTCTTCCCGTCGGCTACGTCGTAGATGGTCTGCTGGGCCAGGTCGACGATGTCGGTGACCTCGCCGGTGCCCTCGTAGCCCATCTGGGCGATCCGGATCGACGCCTCGACGAGCCGGCGAAGGATGGCCTTCTCCCGCACGATCTCCGCGTAGTACCCGGCGTTCGCGGCGATGGCCACGCTCGAGAGGAGGTCGTGCAGGTAAACGTGACCGCCGACCTTGCCGATCTCCCCGCGCCGGGTCAGCTCCGCGGCCACGGTGATGGGGTCGGCCGGCTCGCCCTTGCCGTACAGGTCGAGGATCGCGTCGAAGATGAGCTCGTGGCTCGGCCGGTAGAAGTCGCGCCCCTTGACGGTCTCGACGACGTTGGCGATGGCGTCCTTGCTCATCATCATCGCCCCGAGCACCGACTGCTCGGCAGGCACGTCCTGCGGCGGCGTACGGTCCGTCTGCGCGAAGTCGCGCACCTCGGCCAACGTCATGCCCTGCTCCCCCTTCCAGACCGCGGGACCACCTGGCTCACGCTAGACACCAGCTCTGACAGTCCCCGTCCGGGCCCTTGGGGGCCCTCGGTCAGAGGCTCAACCTAAAGACCTGTGGGCCGACACGCCGAAGCATCCGACGAGAGTTATCCACAGCCCCTGTGGACGGGGTGGGGACGCCGTGGACGAGTGAGCGTGGCGCGCGGCCAGCACCTCCCACAGGACCTGGGGAGAACCTGTGGAGATCCTCACGAGAGGACCACCAACCTGCTTCTGACAAGGTGAAACACTTCCGTTACCCGGTGGACGCGAGATTCCTGTGCTGTGGAGCGGGGGCCTTCCGCGACACGCCGGTGAGGTTTGGACAAGGCAGTACCGGGTGCGGTATGGCGACAGCCAGAGCCCTTTTGTCCACACTGTCAACGGCCACATGTGAATTCTCACATCCGGCTTGCCAGACTCGGCTCAGAGCTCTTGGGGACCGACGACAGGGCTCTGCTGTCGCGACCTGCCGCGGTGACCGCACGCCTCGTGGCCATCCTGCGCACGATTCGCTCCCAGCGGCCCCCGGCCCGCTCACCCATACCAGGTAGGGGTATGCTTGCCCCATGGCTGACCTCACCACTCATCGTCACGACGAGACGAAGACCGCGTACCTCAACCGGCTCCGACGCATCGAGGGCCAGGTCCGAGGCCTCGAGAAGATGGTCGAGGACGACAAGTACTGCATCGACATCCTCACCCAGGTCTCCGCCGTGACGAAGGCGCTCGAGGCGTTCGCCCTCGCGATGCTCGACGACCACCTCGGCTCCTGCGTCAAGGACGCCGTGCGTACGGGCGGCAGCGTCGCCGACGAGAAGATCCGTGAGGCCAGCCAGGCCATCGCCCGGCTCGTCCGCTGAAACCAAGGAGATCCCATGCAGTCCACCTACACCGTCACCGGCATGACCTGCGGCCACTGCGTCGCGCACGTCACCGAGGAGGTCGAGTCCGTACCGGGCGTCACCGGCGTCCAGGTGACCCTGGAGGACGGCCGCCTCGTCATCACCTCCGACGCTCCGATCGACTTCAGCGCGGTCAAGGACGCCGTCGCCGAGGCCGGCAGCTACGAGGTCGTGCCGGCCTGATGCCCGCCACCGTCAGCACACATCCCGACGCCCGCGAGTCGATCGTCCTCGACGTCTCCGGCATGACCTGTGCGTCGTGTGCTGCACGGATCGAGAAGAAGCTGGGCAAGGTCGAGGGCGTCTCGGCGAGCGTGAACTACGCCACGAACAAGGCCCTCGTCCTCGCCCCGGCGGGCATGCCGGTCGCCGACCTCATCAGGACGGTCGAGGCCGCCGGGTACGGCGCGAGCGTCCCCGAGCCCGACGCCCCCGAGCCGCCTGATCCGGCCGAGCAGCTCAAGCGGCGCGTCGTCGTGTCCGCGCTCCTGGCCGTCCCGGTGATCCTGCTCGCCATGGTGCCGGCGATGCAGTTCCCCGGGTGGCAGTGGGTCTCGCTCGTCCTCGCCACGCCCGTCGTCGCCTGGGCCGGGCTGCCCTTCCACCGCTCCGCCTGGGTCAACCTGCGTCACGGCGCCACGACGATGGACACGCTTGTGTCCCTCGGCACGGTCGCCGCCTACCTCCAGTCCGTGTACGCGCTCGTCTGGGGCTCGGCGGGCAGGATCGGCTACACCCACGAGGTCGAGTTCCGGCTCGTGCGCGGGATGGCGGGGGACTCGATCTACTTCGAGGCCGCGACCGCCATCGTGACGTTCATCCTGCTCGGCCGGTACTTCGAGGCGCGCGCCCGGCGGCGCGCGGGGTCGGCGCTCGAGGCCCTGCTCAACGAAGGCGCCAAGCAGGCGACTGTGCTCCGCGACGGTGTCGAGACGTCCGTACCGGCCGACGTCGTCGTGGTCGGCGACGTCATCGTCGTACGGCCCGGCGAGAAGGTCGCCTCGGACGGCGTGGTCGTCGAGGGCCTGTCGGCGATCGACGCCTCACTCGTGACGGGCGAGTCCGTACCCGTCGACGTCGGACCCGGCGACCCGGTCGTCGGCGGCACCGTCAACACGACGGGTCGTCTCCTCGTCCGGGCGACCCGCGTCGGCGCCGACACCCAGCTCGCGCAGATGGCCCGGCTCGTCGAGCAGGCCCAGACCGGCAAGGCCGCCGTACAGCGCCTCGCCGACCGCGTCTCGGGCGTCTTCGTCCCCATCGTCATCGGCATCGCGATCCTCACCGGCGTGGGCTGGGCGCTCGCGGGCGTGGGGGCCGACGCCGCGATCACCGCAGCCGTCGCCGTGCTCATCATCGCCTGCCCCTGTGCGCTCGGGCTCGCCACCCCGACCGCTCTGCTCGTCGGCAGTGGCCGGGGCGCCGAGCTCGGGATCCTCATCTCCGGGCCCGAGATCCTCGAGTCCACCCGGCTCGTGGACACCATCGTGCTCGACAAGACCGGAACCCTGACCACCGGCGTCATGAGCGTCGCGGAGGTCGTCCCCCTGTCCGGGACCGACGCCGAGACCCTCCGCGACGTCGTCGCCGCCGCGGAGAACGGCTCGGAGCACCCCATCGGCCGGGCCATCGCCGCGACAGGCTCCTCCCGCGTCGCGACCGACTTCACCGCGGTCCCGGGTCGTGGGGTGACCGCCACGGTCGGCCCCTTGTCCGTCGCCGCCGGCTCGGCCGCCCTCCTCGAGGACGAGGGCATCCCCGTCCCGGCGGAGCTCTCCACCGCGGCCGACGAGGCGGCCTCCCTCGGGCGGTCCGTCGTCCTCGTCGCCTGGGACGGGGCAGCACGCGGTCTCGTGTCCGTCGCGGACACGCCGAAGCCGACGTCGGCCCGGGCCGTCGCCGCCTACCGGGAGCTCGGGCTCCGTCCCGTCCTCCTGTCCGGCGACTCGACGGCCGCTGCGGAGCACCTCGCGCGCCAGCTCGGCATCAGCGACGTCATCGCCCAGGTCTCGCCCGCCGACAAGGTGGCCGTCATCCGCGACCTCCAGTCGTCCGGAGCGACAGTGGCCATGGTCGGCGACGGCGTCAACGACGCCGCGGCGCTCGCCCAGTCCGACCTGGGGATCGCCATGGGCAGCGGTACGGACGCGGCCATCGCCGCGAGCGACCTCACGCTCATGGGCAGTGACCCGGTCCATGCCGCCGACGCGATCCGGCTCTCCCGGGTGACGCTGCGCCGCATCAAGGGCAACCTCTTCTGGGCGTTCGCCTACAACGTGGCGGCCATCCCCATCGCCGCCGCCGGTCTGCTCAACCCGATGATCGCCAGCGCGGCCATGGCCTTCAGCTCGGTCTTCGTCGTGTCCAACTCCCTGCGCCTTCGCCGCTTCCAGCCCCTCGCCTGAGGTTCGGGCAGACACCTCTTCCGTCGTCCACTCCGGCGCACGCCTCCGCCTCGATGCGCCAGTTCTGGCCGTCTCGTGGGGCTGGAACGCCGATCCTGCGCCAGAAGGGCCATTGAGACGGCCGAAACCGGCGGAGGCGGCGACTCAGGCGCGATCCAGGAGTCCTCGCGACGTGCGGCAACGTCCCTCCTGAGCGAGCTTCTCAGGATTCCTTGTGCGTGTTCTCAGGATGACTTATGCTGCCTCACGCCGTCCGCCCCCCGCGTGAGAGAACACGAGGTCAGCCGTGCTGCAGAAGCTACTGCCCGCCCTTGCCGCGGGCGCGGTACTGATCGGCGGGCTCGGCGCCTATGGCGTGACCGAGGCTGCAGCCTCCGACGTCACGCTGAGCGTCGACGGCCGGCAGAGCGCTGTACGGACGCTCGCACCGACCGTCGGCCAGGTGCTCGTCCAGGAGGGCATCACCGTCGGTGACCACGACACCGTTGTCCCGTCGCCCGCCTCGAAGGTTGAGCGTGGTACCGCGATCTCGGTCCGCTACGGCCGGCCGGTCACGGTGACCCTCGACGGGAAGCAGACGACGATGTGGACCACCGCGACCACGGTCGAGGAGGCGCTGGGCCTGTTCGGGGTCGACGGCGCTGCGTCGGTCAACGCGTCCCGCTCCCTCACCATCGGCCGCGACGGCATCTCGCTCGCCGTCAGCACTCCTCGCCAGGTCACCGTCACCGCTGACGGTTCGACGCAGGCTGTCACCGCGACGGGCACCGTCGCCGACGCCCTGCGCGTCGCCGGCGTGACCCTCGACACCCACGACGAGGTGACGCCCGACCTGTCCACCCCCCTCGACGCCGCCACCGCCGTGACCGTCGTGCGGGTCGAGATCCGTACCGTCTCCAAGACCGTGACCATCCCGTACAGCACGACGACGCAGAACGTCGCGACGCTCACCGCGGGCACCACGAAGGTCCAGACGCCTGGGGTCAACGGGACCGCGACCGAGACCTGGCAGCAGACCGTACGTGACGGGCAGGTCTCGAGCGAGGTCCGCGTGAGCTCGGTCGTCACCGCCGCGGCCCAAGCCCAGGTGACCCTCGTCGGGACGGGCGCACCGGCGCCCCGCACCCCGACGGCCCCGGCGTCGTCCGCTCCCGCCACGGCACCGGCCAGCGGTAACTCGTGCGGCGTCTCGTGGTACGCGACGGGCACGACAACCGCCGACGGGGAGGCGTTCAACCCGGACGGCCTCACCGCCGCCAGCAAGACGCTGCCGTTCAACACGCTGGTGAAGGTGACGAACCCGGCGAACGGGCTGTCCGTGACGGTGAGGATCAACGACCGCGGCCCGTACGTGGCGGGCCGCTGCCTCGACCTCACCCGCGGGGCGTTCTCGCAGATCGCCTCGCTCGGCACCGGGGCCATCACCGCGACCTGGCAGGTCGTCGGCTGACGACCGCGCCGTCGTCCGGGATCGGCTCTCGGCTGACCTGTCGCTGACTGGTCACCGGAGGGTGGTGACCATTCAGGCCACGGGCATCCCCCGCCGCCGGTAGCCGACGAGCGCGGCAGCGACGAGGGCGAGCGCGAGGACCGTGAGGACCGCTTCGGGCGTCCACGCCATCGCCTCGACGGGGATCTTGGGCGTGTGCGCGAACGGCGAGACCTTCTGCACCCAGTCGGGCAGCTTCATGAGCGGCCCGAGCTCGCCGAGGAGCACCACGCCCGCGAGCAGTGCCCAGCCGAGCCAGTCGAGCCGCGGCAGCCACGCGACGGCCACGAGCGCCGCGGCCACCATGACCCAGACCGCCGGCAGGTGCGCGAAGGCGGGGCTCGCCTCGCGCCAGTACCCGGACGACCCCGTACGGTGCGCCGCCGCCATCGTCAGCCCGAGGACGGCCAGGAGCACGGTGCTGCCCGCGAACGCGACGGCCGCGTGCGAGGCGAGGAACCGCAGCCGCGTCACCGGGGTCGCGAGCACCGACTCGAGGTGCCCGCTCGACTCCTCGGAACGCAGCCGGAGAACCGCCGTGATCCCGAACGCGGCAGCGCCGAACGCGCCCATCACGCCGACGAGCGTGAGGTAGATGTCGTTGAACGTGCCGACTCCGCCGAGCTTGCGGAGCAGGTCGGAGGCCCCACCCGACATGAGGCCGCCGATCGTGTCGACGATCGCGCCGAAGAGGGCGCCGAGGATGAGGTACGTGACGAGCCAGCCGACGAGACCGGCCCGCTGGAGCCGCCACGCGAGCCCGAGCGGGGTGGCCAGCCTCCCGGTCGCCGGTCCCCGCCTGTCCGCGAGCAGCCCGGCGCCGAGGTCCCGGCGGCTCTGGAGCCAGCCGGCGACGAGCGTCCCGAGGACGAGCAGGGCGACGGGCGGGAGCAGGGGCCATGCCCTGTCCCCGTCGTAGTAGCGGACCTGCTGTGCCCAGCCGAGCGGGCTGAACCACGTCACGACCCGGGCAGGGCGGTCCCAGCTCACGTCGCCGATCATCCGCAGGACGAACGTGACCCCCAGCGCGCCGAAGATCCACGCGCCGCACGCCCGGTAGCTGCTCGACAGCTGCACCGCGATGGCGGTGAGCGCCGCGAAGGACAGCCCGACGCCGGTCTGCGCGAGCCCGAAGAGGACGGAGCCGCCGACCGGCCAGCCACCGGCGATGACCGCGGGGATCGTCACCACGCCGGCGACGACGGACGTCGCGACCGCCAGTACCATGGCCGCGCCGAGAGGGGCGAGCCGGCCGACAGGCGTCGCTCCGAGCAGCTCGAACCGTCCGGACTCCTCCTCCGCCCTGGTGTGCCGTCGGACGACCGCGATGACGAGGAAGGCCAAGGTGATGAAGTCCAGCATCGCGACCTTGTTGGCGGCCACGCCCCCGACGGACGCCGTGTTGTAGATGTGCCCGTACATGGCGACGACGCCCGTGCTCGCGTTGGCGGCGGCGTTCGCGGCGACGAGCTCGTCCCGGCTGCTGTACAGGGTCGGCACCGCCACCGCCGAGTAGTAGCTGAGCAGCCAGATGCAGAGGAGGACGACGCCGATCATGATCCGGTCGCGACGCCAGGCGAGGCGCACCAGGCCACGCCATCCGGTCACCGCACACCGCCGTCGTGGACGAGGCGCTCGGCCGGTGCGGTGGACGTCTCGTACTTGCTGAGGAAGAGCTGCTCGAGGGACGGCGGCTCGCTGACGAGCGAGTCCACGCCGGCCGCGGCGACGGCCGTGACCGCGGCGTCCAGGTGGTCGCCGTCGACCGAGAAGCGGACCATGCTTCCCTCGCGCACGAGGTCGGTGACGCCTGGGATGGTGTCGAGGGTGGGGACAGGACCCCGGACGGAGGCGGTGATCGTGGTGGTGTGCAGCCGGCGCATCTCGGCGAGGGTGCCGACCTCGACGATGCGACCCGCGCGGATGATGCTGATCCGATCGGACAGCTTCTCGACCTCGGAGAGGATGTGGCTCGACAGCAGGATCGTGGCGCCACGCTGGGCGAGACCGCGCGCCACCTCGGCGAAGGCGGCTTCCATGAGGGGGTCGAGCCCCGCGGTCGGCTCGTCGAGGAGGAACACCTCGGCGCGGGAGGCGAGGGCCGCGACGAGGGCGACCTTCTGCCGGTTGCCCTTGGAGTAGCTGCGGCAGCGCTTGGTCGGGTCGAGGTCGAAGCGCTCGAGAAGCTCGGCGCGACGGTCCTTGTCGAGGTCGCCCCGGAGGCGGCCGAGGAGGTCGATGACCTCGCCGCCCGTGAGGTTCGGCCACAGCGTGACGTCGCCCGGGACGTACGCGATCCGGCGGTGGATGGACTCGATGTCGGTCCAGGAGTCGCCGCCGAGCAGCCTGGCCGTGCCCGAGTCGGCCTTGAGGAGGCCGAGGAGGACGCGGATGGTCGTCGTCTTGCCGGCGCCGTTGGGGCCGAGGAAGCCGTGGACCTCGCCCTGCTCGACGGTGAGGTCGAGCCCGTCGAGGGCGCGGGTACGGCCGAAGGACTTCGTGAGGTTGCGGGTCTCGATGACAGTGCTCACGGCTTCGCACGATACGCCGGGCGGACGGCGAGAGAGCCGGCTGGGGTGGGACTCGCCGACCCGGTGCGTGCCGAGGGACCGGGCCGGGGCGAGGCACGCCGGCGCCTGCCGGTGCACCGTCGCGGGAAGGGGAAGTGCCCCGGAGGTACATGGCGGAGGCGCCATCTGTATACGCTGACCGGGTGGCCCGTTCGCTGAGGATCGCCGAGTTCACCGACAACTACGGCCCGGGGCGGAGCGGGATCCTGTACGCGGTCCAGCAGATCGAGGGATCCCTCCTCGCGGCCGGCCACGAGGTC
>DASSQF010000155.1:0-3619 GCA_035702685.1 Propionibacteriaceae bacterium | reverse complement strand
TCGGTGAGGACCCCGTTCTCCCCGTCGTCGACGACCTCGGGGGCGGCAGGGAAGCGCGTGCTGACGACGGGCACGCCGAGCGTGAGCGCCTCCGCGAGGACCATCCCGTACGCCTCGTAGTCGGACGTGAGGACGAACAGGTCCGCGCCGGCCACGTACGGGAACGGGTTGCTCGTGTGCCCGACGAACGTGAGGACGTCCTCGACGCCGCGATCGCGGGCCCGCCTCGTGAGCATGTCGGCGTCAGGACCGCCGCCGACGACGTGCCAGGTGAACGGTCGGACACCGATCGCCTTGAGCTCGGCGCACGCGTCGACGACCCGGTCGAGGCGCTTCTGCCGGTTGTCCAGGCGGGCGACCGTCACGATGCGGAAGCTGCCGGAGTCGTCGTAGGGCGTAGCGGCGCGGGCCAGCCGCTCGATCCGCGCGGTGTCCATCATGTTGAGCACGACGGTCGATTTCGGGGCGAGGGTGGGCACGATGCGGTCGAAGATCTCCTTGCAGGCCTCGCTCACGTTGACCACCGCGTCGAAGTCGGCGTACGTGCGGAGGCTGCGCTCCTCGTCGAGGCCGTGGCGGGTGGCGTCGTTGTGGATCCAGGCCACGCGCCGGTCGGCGTCGACGCAGCGCCGCACGATGTCGTTGGACCCGCCCACGAAGTCCCGTCCCGCGTAGATGTCGTTCGCGTAGGCGATGGCGACGTCGAAGTGGCCGGGCACTCGGAACCGGCGCAGGGCGGCGTCGAGGACGCGCCGGTAGCCGAGGAGCCGCCGGATGACCTTGGTCGCGGCCAGTACGGGCAGCTCGTGCCAGGAGTAGCGGGCGCGGGCCGACGCGAAGTCGGCGAGGCAGTACTCGAGGACGCGCGGCCCAGGGACGACGCGGACCCAGGCCGGGAGTGGCGTGTCGGGGGAGACATAGTTGCCGAAGACGCACAGGGTGACCTCGTGCGGCTCCGGCCCGACCTCGTTGAGGAGGTTGAGCAGGGACGCCTGGATGCCCCCTGTGCCCGACATGAGCGGGAGGACGAACAGGAGCTTCACGGCCGGACTCCCGCGTCGCCGTGTGGTGCCACGGCCGCGGATGATCCCGGTTCGGGCTTTCGCGACCTCGTCCACTTCGCGCGGAGGTGGCGGGCGAAGCTGTACGGCGGGAGCTTGTTGTACCGGCGCTGGCGGCGCGCGAACTCCCTGAGGACGACGGGGTCCGGCGTCAGCGGCTCGTACGTCACCGGCCGCTCGGCGAGCGAGCCAGTGAGGGCCTCCTCGACGGCGTGATGGGTGCCGCTCCCGTCGAGGCCGATGTTGTGCACCTTGCTGGCCGCGGGCACGACCGAGTACATGCCGTGCAGGTGCTGGGAGTAGCACCAGCGGATGGCCCAGGAGTCGATGCGGCCGTCCAGCTGCGCGTCCAGCATGGCGGCCATGTCAGGGCCGCCGCGGTTGAACCCCCAGCGCCGCCGCAGGTCGTACTCGAAACGGCGATAGTCCCGGACCTCCCAGTCGACGAGGCCCCAGCTGCGCCGCCAGGTACCCCAGCCCCAGCTGCTCGCCCGCACCGACAGGTACAGGTCGTGCGCGTAGTCCGCCAGGCTCGGGAGCTCCGGGCTGTAGCCGCTCACGGACCAGATGCGCTGGTCGTCGGCGTAGAAGGCGAGCGCGTCGTCCATGAACGTGAGGAAGTCCGGCGCGAGGAGCAGGTCGTCCTCGAGCACGATGACTGCGTCGTGCACGGCCAAGGCGTCCGTGACGCCGGCGATCACCGACCTGGCCAGGCCACGGTTCTCGGCCGAGCGATGCACGGTGACGCTCTTGAACCAGTCCTGCTCGGCCACCCGCCCCACCACCCGGGCGACCTCGTCGACCGCGTCGGCCACCGTGGCGGACCGCGGCCCGTCGAGGTGGACGATGAGGTCGTGGTGGGTGGCAGCGCTGTTCTTTCCGAGCGTCAGGAGAGTGCGCTCGGTGTGCTGAGGCCGTGCGTACGCGAAGAGGACGACCGGGGGCTTCGTCATGGCGTCACGCCGTTCTGCTCGATCACGGCCCGGTAGATGGCCGCCTGCCGGTCCCCGATGGCCTCCCGGTCATGCAGCTCGTGCGCCGCGGCGCGCGACGCGCCCGAGAACTGGAGGCAGAGGTCGGGCCGGTCCAGGAGCTCCTTCACGTAGTGGGCGAGCATGTACGGCGCGTCGTGCTGGTAGGCGAAGCCGTCCTGCTCGTGGCGCAGCACCGACGTCACGCCGCCGACGAAGGAGGCCACACTGGGGACGCCGAGGAGACGAGCCTCGCACAGCGCGTTGCTCTCGTTCTCGATCGTCGAGGCGGAGACGAACACGTGCGACCGGAGCATGCGGTCACGCATCTGCCCCTCGGACAGCGGCCCGAGGAACCTCACCTTCTCCTCGAGCCGGTGGCTGCGGAGGAGCTGGGCGAGGTAGCCGCCGTACGAGGACCGCTTGAGCCGCGCGTACAGGCTTCCCGACGCGGTGGGGTCGTTGCCGACGACGTCGACGTGTGCCTCGGGATGGGTGCGGAGGATCTCGGGCAGAGCCTCGATGAGGTAGTAGAGGCCCTTGAGCGGGTTCGAGCCCTGCACGAACAGGATCGACCCGGGCTCGCACGTCGACGGGTCCCAGCTGCCCTCGTAGAAGCTGTCGCGCAGCGCCGGTGCGCAGTGGTGGTAGGCGGCGTCGGGGTTGAGCTGGGCGCTCAGCGCACGGTCCCACGTGGTGCGTCCGAGGAGGTGGCCCGCCGCGCGAAGGGTCCGAAGCTCCACCTCGCCGCGCTTCTCCAGCCGCCGCCTCTGCTGCGCGAGGTCCCCCCGGACGAGGTTGCTGACGGCCCAGCGATGTACGGCCCGGGCGGGGAGCGACCCGAGGAAGTGGCGGGCGATGACGGACGTGAGCCCCTGGATGTTGACGAGCGTGCGATCGGGACGGCCGAACGCCTGTGCGGCGACCAGGGCGTGCGCATACTCCGTGCCGAAGACGTGGAGCAGGTCGGGCCCGGCCAGCTGGATGATCCGGTCCAAGGACCTCCGGAGGGCGGGCGGTGTGCCGAGCTCGTCCACGACGTCGAGGAAGGGGACCCGGCGCGCCGCCGGGAAGGCGTAGTAGTCCACCCCGTCGACGTGGCCCTCGGCGACGTCGCCGATCCCGACCAGCGGGAAGCACACGGCGAGGTCGATCTCCGACCGTCGGCTGAGCTGGGTGGCGAGGCCGGTCATCCAGCCCCCGACAACCGGCATGGAGACGCCGAGGTCGGCCGCGATGGCAGGGAGGGGCACGGTGTTGCAGACCCAGAGCACCCTCATGCCGGCGCCGCCTTGCGTCTCGGGCGCCAGAGGGTGCGGTTGTTGAGCCAGAACAGGATGGCGAGGAAGAAGGCGAACTTGCTGAAGCTCCACCAGATGGTGATGAGGTCGTAGCACATGATGAGTCCGCAGAGGGAGGCCATCCAGTAGTACAGGAAGCGGCGGTGCGCCCCGACGACGAACGTGCTCCGCACGTCGACGTACACGAGGAGGTAGATCGCGAGCACACTGCCGACGAGGATCAGGAACGGCCCCAGCAGCATGCCGCCGTAGAACCACATCTCGCCGGACAGCGGCAGCATCGCCC
>DASSQF010000154.1:0-3620 GCA_035702685.1 Propionibacteriaceae bacterium | reverse complement strand
GTTGCCTTCCGCGACGGCCACCTTGCCGGTGATCTCGAGCTCGAGGGAGAAGCTGAGGAAGGTGCGGATGAGGACGACGAGGCCGAGGGTGAGGACGGAGGCGATCGTCGGCGTCACGGCCACGGTCCGCACGATGTCCGCGCCCACCAGTAGCTCGAGGCCCCGCAGGATGGAGCGCCCGAGCTGGCGCCGGACGTCCGCGTAGACCTCGGTGCGCGGGCCGCGGACCCACGAGATCGCCGCGCTCACCACTGACCACAGGACGCCGAGCTCACCCCTAACCACAGGACGCCGAGCACGATCACGAGCACACGGCCGAGTCGAGACCGGCTCCCGCCAGCTCGATGACCCGCTTGAGATCCAGGCATACCTCCTCTGCCGGGGTGAGGTCCCAGCACTCGACCGCGCACGCCGCTCGTCCTGTCCCGGGGCGTACCCACACGACGTCCCGGCAACCCGACCCGGCTCGGCTCGGTCGGGGAACCAGGCGTTGTGCAGGGAATTGCCTGCCCGTCGAACGAGTTGGACCGGACATGCGCATCGACATCTGGTCCGACATCGCCTGCCCGTGGTGCTACATCGGCCTGACCCGGTTCGACCGGGTGCTGGCTGACTTCCCCCACGCCGACGAGGTCAGCGTCACCCTGCACTCCTTCCAGCTCGACCCGACGCTGCCCGAGTCGTACGACGGGACCGAGACGCAGTACCTGGCCCAGACCAAGCGGCTGCCCGAGTCGCAGGTGCGCGAGATGTTCTCCCACGTGCAGTCGGCCGGCGCTCCCGAGAACCTGACGCTCGACTTCGACACCATCAAGGTCGCGAACTCGCGCAAGGCTCATCGGGTGCTTCACGCCGCCCAGGAGGCCGACCCGACCGGTCGTACCGCGTGGACGCTCAAGACCGCGCTGTTCAAGGCCCACTTCACCGACGGCGAGTCCATCTCCGACCCGGAGACGCTCGTACGGCTGGCCGCCCGCGCGGGCCTCGACGAGGATGCGGCGCGCGACGCGGTGGAGTCGGACCTGCTCGACCTGGAGGTGGCCGCCGACATCCAGGAGGCCGGTGCGTACGGGATCCGCGGCGTCCCGTTCTTCGTGCTCGAGGAGAAGTACGGGATCTCCGGTGCCCAGCCGGCGGAGGTGTTCGAGGGCGCGCTCCAGCAGGTGTGGGACGAGCTGCACCCCGCGGCGCCGGCCAGGTCGCTCCTCACTGTGCCGGGCGCCGCCGACGCCGAGGCGTGCGGGCCCGAGGGCTGCGACTGAGCTGAATGCGCCGCGCGGCGAGGCGTTGCGACGTCCGGCGCCGGTCGTACGGACCACGTGCCGCCGAGAGGGTATGCGGACTTCCAGGCTTCCCCGGCACGGCGAGCCCACGGGTGCGAGACTGCTGGCGATCCCGGCAGGAAATGATGATGACCCACACGCACGTCCCGTCCCTGGCAGCTCGTATCGCCGCTGACCTCCAGTTGGCCCTTCCTCGAGCCGCCGACCTGCTGCCCGCTGACGAGCCTCTGCGGACCTGGCCGCCCGTACGTCGCTGGCGCTTCTCTCCCGGCGTCAGGCTCCTCGCCTTCGTCGTCGCGGTGGCGCTCGTCGTCGGCGTACTCGTGGGCGGCGCGCTCCTCGTCGACCCGCGCCTGCTGCGTTCCTGGCTCCTGGTGCGGCTCGCCGAGCTCGTGGCGGTGGTGGCCGGCTTCGCGGGGCTCATGGTCGTGGAGCGGCGCCGGCCCGTCGAGCTCGCGCTGCGGCGTTGGACCGGACTCCTGTGGGGACTGCTGCTGGGAACCGTGCTGTGCTCGGTGGTCATCGGCATCCTGGCCGCGCTCGGCTCGTACAGGGTCCTCGGGATCAACGCCGGCTACCAGTTCTGGCCCGCCCTCGTCTCCACCGGGCTCGTGGCCGCGGTCGCGGAGGAGCTCGCGTTCCGCGGCGTCCTCTTCCGGCTCGCCGAGGACGTCCTCGGCACCTGGGCGTCACTCGCCCTCAGCGCCGTGGTCTTCGGCCTCTCCCACCTCGGCAATCCCGACGCGACCCTCTGGGGCGCTGTCGCGATCGCCCTCGAGGCGGGCCTGCTGTTCGCCGCCCTCTACGCCGTGACGCGCTCCCTGTGGTGGACCATGGGCCTCCACTTCGCGTGGAACATCGTCGAGGGCCCGGTGTACGGGTCGGTGGTGTCCGGTTCCGGAGGCGCCTCCGGTTTCCTTCGCGCGCAGTTCACCGGTCCTGACTGGCTCACCGGGGGCAGCTTCGGCATCGAGGGGTCCGTGCTCACGGTCGCCCTGCTCACCGCTGTCGGCGTGTGGCTCCTCGTGCTCATCCACCGTCGCAGCCTCGCCGTGAGCCCCTTCTGGGTGCGTCGACGCGTTCTTCGCGCTCGTACCGATGTGGCCGAGACGGCCGTCAAGGGCTAGCGACTCGGTTCCGGGTCCAGCAGCTGGCGGATGGCCTGCACGCCGTCGGTGTTGACCCAGTACCAGGTCTGACGCCCGTCGCGCTCGCGCTCCACGAACCCGGCGTCGAAGAGCGCGCCGAGGTGGTGGGTGATCGTCGGCTGCGTGAGGCCCAGCTGGTCGGCGAGGACGCCTGTCGTCGTGCGACCGCCCTCCGCGGACCGGATGAGGCTGAGCAGTCGCAGCCTGGCCGGGTCCGCCAGCACCTTGAGCGCGCCCGCGAGAACGAGCGCGTCCCCGGGCTCCAGCACGCCTTGCAGCACCGGCGAACAGCACAGGTCGCACACGGATGTGAGCTGGGGGACGGCCTCTTGCGTACTCATAGAAGCATGTCTATCATATCGATCACCGTCTAACAATAGACGTGCATCTATATATGAGGTGGACGCCATGGAGTACCTGTCCCGGCTCGTCGTCGGTGTCGCCGGCGACGTGTGGACGACCGTCCTGCACAACTGGCCGTACCTGCTGCTCAGCGTCGCCGTCGCCTCCGTCGTGCAGGTGTACGTGAAGGCGGACCGGCTCGCCTCGTGGCTGCGCCGCCGCACGTGGGTGGCTGTCCTGGCGGCAGTGGCCCTCGGCGCGCTGACCCCGTTCTGCTCGTGCGGGACGACGGCGATCGTCCTCGGGGCGCTCGCGTCGTCAGTGCCCTGGGCGCCGATCGTCGCGTTCATGGCCTCGTCGCCGCTGACGAGCCCGGAGGAGTACGTCCTCTCGGTGGGCCTGTTCGGTCCCGTGTTCGCCACGACGTTCTTCGTCTCCGCGATCGTGGTCGGCCTCGTCGCGGGTGCTGCGGCGTGGTGGCTCGAGGGCCACGGCTACCTCAAGGGCCAGTCCCGGATGGCGGTGCCGGAGCCGATGGTGACCTCGTCGGGCTGCGGCGGCGACGCGGCAGAGGCCGAGGGCTCGAGAGGCGGCGGGTGCGGAGTCCGTACCCTCTCCATCGTCGAGGTGACGGCGCCTCCGGCCCGGACCGTACGACTGCGGCAGCTCGGCGCGGCGTTATGGTCGAACGCCCGCAAGCTCGCGCTCTTCTTCCTCGCCTTCGCGGGGATCGGCTACCTGCTGATCCGGATCATCCCCACGGGGCTGGTCACGGGACTGCTCGGCAGCGGGAACCCCATCTGGTCCGTACCGCTCGCCGCCGTCCTCGGCATCCCCGTCTACCTCA
>DASSQF010000153.1:0-16198 GCA_035702685.1 Propionibacteriaceae bacterium | reverse complement strand
CCGGTGAGGATGCCGCCCAGGACCGGGCCGGTCATGCCGCCGAGCACGAAGCCCCCGTTGAACAGGCCGGACGCGCGGCCCAGCCGCTCTGACGGTGTGACGGAGAAGAGCAGCGTCGTCGCGCCGATCGTGAACATGGCGGACCCGACGCCACCGGCCGCGCGAGCGATGAGGAAGGACCAGTACGAGGTGGCCGCGGCGCAGGCGGCGCTGGAGACCGCCACGATGAGGACGCCCGCGACGATGATCCGCCGTTCCGCGAGGGCTCGTGCGAGGCGCGCGGCCATGGGCAGGGACGCCACGCGGACGAGCGCAAAGCTCGAGGCGACGGCTCCTGCCGCCAGCGTGGTGACGCCGAAGGTACGCGCGAACACGGGCAGGACAGGGGAGACGATGCCGAACCCGAGGGCCACGAGGAAGGCGATGACCGCGAGGACCGGTACGGGTTGTGGCTTGCGCACCTTGTCACCCTATCGAGGAGCCATCCTCGGAAAATAGAAAGAACGACTTCGCATTATCGAAAGCCGGCGTATCGTTGACGCCATGAGTGACGACATCTCCGGCATCCTCGAGGACCTCGCCGCCGGGCGCATCGACGCCGCCGAGGCCAGCCGACGCATCGACGAGGCGCGCAACGCCCCCGATCCCACATTCGAGCAGCCACCGAGGCCCACCGCGGCGGAGTCGTCCGCCGAGTGGCACGACGCCTCCCCGTACCGAGCGACCTCCGAGCCACCGCAGGAGGCGCCGCGACGCCGGCGCTCCAGCGGGACCAACGGTGTCGACCGGATCGCCGTGCGTGCGGTCGGACGGCGAGTGCGGATCGTCGGCGACACCGGAGTGGCGACCGTCGCGGTCGACGGTCCCCACGTCCTGCGGCGCAACGGCTCCGTGCTCGAGGTGACCTCGGACGGGGACGCCGGGCCCTCACTCGACGGCTTCTCGCTGCTCCGGCCGCCGCGCAGCCTCGACGACCTGCGCTCCCTCGGCCTCGGCAAGGAGCTCCACCTCCGGGTGAACCCGTCGGTGGTCGTCGACGTGGAGGTGACTGCCGGCACGCTCACCACCGAGGGCCTGCCGTACCTCGGCAAGGTCCGCCTCACCGCCGGCTCTGCCGTCCTCAAGGACGTGGCGGAGGCGTCGGACGTCCTCGCCCAGGCCGGGCAGGTCACGATCGAGGGCAGGATCACCTCCGGACGCTCGCGCGTCCGCTGTGAGTCGGGCAGCCTCACCGTCCACCTCGCCCAAGGCTCCAGCGTCGTCGTCCACGGCGAGAGCCAGCTCGGTCGGATCGCGTGGTCGGGCACGCACGAGGAGGGCCTCGACGAGGTGGTCCTCGGCTCCGGTGCGGCCCGCCTGGACCTCAGCGTCGTCATGGGGTACGCGACCGTGAGGCTCCCGGACACGCTCGCCACCGACGAGGATCTTCGATGAGTGCTCCGCGCCCCTCGTACCGGCCGCCGACTGCGTGCCCGGTGTGCGGCGAGCGCCTCGTGACCACCCGGCTCGGCTGTACGGAGTGCGGCTCCGAGATCGGCGGCCACTTCGCGCCGTGCGACTTCTGCGCCCTCTCGGACGCCGACCTCGAGGTCCTCAAGGTCTTCCTGGCCAGCCGCGGGAACATCCGGGAGCTGGAGAAGCACCTCGGCGTCTCGTACCCGACGGCGCGACTGCGGCTCACCACCGTCCTCGACCGCCTGGGCCTCAACGGTGCCGAGGAGCCCGAGCCGGCTCCGAGCCTCACGCGCGAGCAGGTGCTGGCCGAGGTGGCCGCCGGGTCGCTCGACCCGGCGGAGGCCCAACGGCTCCTCGTCGATCTCTGAAAGGACGGTTAGAAGACCTCTGCCTCGACGATCGTCACCGAGATGAGCTTTCCGTTGGGCGCCTCGTACGACACGGCGTCGCCGACGGAACGGTCGATGATCGCCGAGCCCAGGGGTGACTGCGGGGAGTAGACGGCGAGGTCGACGGACCGGTCGAGGCCGAGCATCTCGCGGGAGCCGAGGAGGAAGGTGTCCGTGTCCTCGGGGTCGCCGTCGAACGCGACGGTCACCTTCATGCCGGGCTGCACCGTACCGGCGGCTGCAGCGGGCGGCGCCCCGACCTTGGCCTTGTCCAGGATCGTCTTGAGCTGACGGATACGGAGCTCCTGCTGACCCTGCTCCTCGCGGGCGGCGTGGTACCCGGCGTTCTCGGACAGATCACCCTCCTCGCGAGCGTGGGCGATCCGCGCCGTGACCTCTTCGCGTCCCTTGCCCGTGAGGTACTCGTACTCGTCACGGAGCTTCGCATGGGCCTCGGGAGTCAGCCAGATCTCGTCGGTCGTCATCCGTACAGGCTAGCAACGCGGGGCTCAGGGGCGGGCGTGACAACCCTGCAGCGACGCGGATGTCGCCCGCGCGATGGTCCGTACCGTCACCGTGATGTCGGTGAGTCGGACGGTCCCCGGCGCGATCTGCGCGTCGAGCTCGCCGACCTGCTGGTAGTTCTGCGCCTGGGTGATCACCGTGCAGACGCCCGGGATCGACGGGTCGGGCCGGTCCACGTGGAGCACGACCCGTACCTCCGAGTCGCTGACCACCTCGAACGACAGCACCTGGGCCGAGACCGGCGGGTTCGCGTGCCACACCGCGGTCCAGAGGGTCCAGGACCCGAGCAGCAGCGCGAAGGCCACGCCGAGAACCACCGCCGGCCAGCGGCGCGGCCTGGGGTACCTGGCCGCGATCCGGGCGCGCTCCTCAGGCGTGCGGGGGCCGCGCACCGGGGCTCGACCTGCCGCCGCCGCTGTCTGTTCCGCCGCCTCGGGCTCGCCGCTCGGAGTCTGCTCGATGGACACGGAGGTCCATTCTGCCGGGAGTCGGGGAGCGGCGCTGACCGCGGTGGTTCAATACCGGGCATGCCCAAGCCTCTGCGCGTCGACCAGGACGGCGAGCCGCTGCGTCTCATGGCCGTCCACGCCCACCCGGACGACGAGTCGAGCAAGGGGGCCGCGACGATGGCGCGGTACGCCGCGGAAGGCGTCCAGGTGCTCGTCGCGACGTGTACGGGAGGGGAGCGCGGCGACGTCCTCAACCCCAAGATGGACCGCCCCGAGGTGTGGGCGAACCTCGCGTCGATCCGACGTGAGGAGATGGCCCGGGCGCGCGAGATCCTCGGCGTCGACCAGGTGTGGCTCGGGTACGTGGACTCGGGCCTTCCGGAGGGCGACCCTCTGCCTCCTCTGCCCGAGGGCTGCTTCGCCCTGCAGGAGGTCGACGTCGCGGCTGCCCGGCTCGTGGCCCACATCCGCCGGTTCCGTCCGCACGTCCTGCTCACGTACGACGAGAAGGGCGGCTACCCCCACCCCGACCACGTGATGACCCACAAGATCTCCATGGCGGCCGTCTCGATGGCGGCCGACCCCCAGGCGGTGCCCGAGGCCGGGCCGGCGTGGCAGGTCAAGAAGGTCTATTACCACATGGGCGGCCACCGGAACCGGTTCATGCGGCTCGACCAGCTCATGCACGAGCACGGGCTCGAGCCCGTCTACACGGAGCGTCTGGCCTCGTTCCCGGACGACCAGCGTGCGTACCGGCTGACGACCTTCATCCCGTGCGCCGACTTCTTCTCGGTGCGGGATGACGCCCTGCGCGCCCACGCGACGCAGATCGACCCGGACGGCCACTGGTTCGCGGTGCCCATGGAGATCCAGAAGCTGGGCTGGCCCACGGAGGACTACCAGCTCGTCCTCAGCACGGTGCCGACCGTCATCCCCGAGGACGACCTCTTCTGCGGCATCGGCATCCCGAACCCGCAGGTCACGCCCGACTACGCCATCTAGCCGGAGAAGGTAGGTTCGAACCATGACATGGCTCCAGGTCGACGACAGCGTCGTCAACGCAGGCTGGGTCCCGCTCGTGCTCGTCGGGGTGGTCGCGCTGGTGCTCGTGGTCATCTACTTCTCGATGCGCCACCACATCCGCATCGCGAACACGTTCCCCACCGAGGCGGAGGTCCGTGCGCAGCGCCGGGCCGGCAAGGACACGGGCGAGGCCAAGGAGTGAGTGGCGCTTGGCGCGGCGCGGGCCGCGTCGCCGGGCCTCGTGCCGCGTGAGAGTGTCCTCTCGTCGGAAGGCAGGGCCCGATCCCCGGCTAGGGTGACGCGGTGACTCCGTGGATCGTCGTACAGCTCACCGTCGAGGACCTCGTCGCCTTCAACCTGCACATGCTCGCGACCTCGCGACGGATGACGCAGCAGGTGCGCAGCCTCCGCGCCCTGATGATCCCGCTCCTCGTCATCGCCCTCGCCTGGATGTGGGTCATGCATGACCTGGAAGGGCCGGACAGCCGGTACGCCTGGTTCCTCCTGGCCTCGTTCGCCCTGCTGACCGTGTTCCTGGGAACGATCACCCGGTGGAGCCTTCCGCGGCGTGTGCGCCGCTCCGCCGCCAGCGGCCAGCACCCGGCGCTGGTGCCCATGCGACTCTGGGTGGACGAGTGGGGAGGCCTCGTGGTGGAGCAGCCGGACCGGACCACGTGGTACAGGCGGGAGGCGCTGCAGCGCATCGAGGAGACCCGGGACCACGTGTTCATCCACGTCAGTGAGATGCAGGGACTCGTCATCCCGCGACGGCTGGGCGAGCCGGTCGTACAGCCGTTCCTCGCGGCGCTCCAACGGCATCGCCTCCCGGCGGACGGGTGGTCGCAGGGGCCGAGGACTGAGGGGGCGTGGCGCTCCTGAGACCCACACGGCACGACGGACGGCGCATCACGACGGTGGCCTTCCGGCGCTGCCCAGGAAGGCCACGTCGAGTCGTCGAGGGCCCTGCGTTGTCAACGCCCCGCACGGTCTGGACGTCTCATCTGTGAGGACGCGGATCTCGCGACCACCCCGGTAGCGACCGGTTCCGCGCGTGGAGGCGACACCATGAGCACCATCGGTCCCGGTACCACTCACCGGACCACTCCAGACCCCCTGACACCCCATCGCGTTCCCGGGCAGCGCCGGGTGTGGCGGTGGGTGGTCGGGTCGATCGCGGCCCTGACCCTGCTGGGCTCCGCCACTGCAGCCGGCATGTACTGGGCATCCCGCAGCGGCACCCCGGAGCCCGGAGGGGAGCCCACCTCGGCCGCCTCGGCGACCACGACGTCGGCTCCCACCGTCACGTCGACTGCGGCGGCACCGGCGCCCACCACGGCGTCGGCATCAACGTCAGCACCCGCAGCGGTACGGGCGGTCCCCGTCTACTACGTCGCCGACGTGGCCGGCGGCCCGAGGCTGTACCGGGAGTTCCACTCCCTGCCACTCGTCAACGGGAGTCCGGCCCTGACCGCCGTCACGGAGATGCTGCGTGGCACGCCGGTGGACAAGGACTACTCCTCGCCGTGGCCCACGACCGTGACCGTGCGGTCGCTGACCGTCTCCGGTGACCTGGCGACCGTCGACCTGTCCGGCTTCGTGTCGGTCGGCGCGTCGTACGAGGCGGCGTCGGTCCAGCAGCTCGTGTACACGGTGACAGCGGCCGATCCTGGCATCAGCAGGGTGAAGCTGCTCGTCAACGGCTCAGTCCCCCCGTCCGGCCACATCGACTGGTCCAAGCCTGTGACCCGGGCGAACGCGCTCGACACGCTGGCGTTCGTGTGGATCCTCGCCCCCGAGCAGGGCGCCACGGTGAGCTCCCCCGTGACGGTGACGGTCTACGGCACCGGCTGGGAGGGCAACGTCCCGCTGAAGGTCTACCAGGGACAGGCCGTCGTGGCCTCGACGCACGTGACCACCATGATGGGTGGCTTCGCCGAGGCGCACACGACGATCCAGCTGTCGCCGGGCACGTACGAGCTGCGGGCCTACAACGACAACGGGCGCGACTCGTCACTGCAGCTGTGGGACAGCAAGACGTTCACGGTCCGGTAGTCGAGCCGGCGACGGCCTAGCCGCCGCTGCTCGGAGCGCCCGACGGGAGGTCGGTGGGTGCGCCGGAGGGGCGTCTGCCGGGACCCATCCCGGACGGGCGCGATCCCGACGGCCACCCACCTCCCACGCCCCGGGGCATGCCAGAGGCATAGCCCTGGGGCTCTCGTCGGTTGTGGGGGGTCGCGTCCTGGCCCATGGTCTGGGAGGCGTACACCGCGACGCCGCCGGCACCGAGGGCGGCGGCGCTGAGGGCGCCGACTCCCACCCACCACAGGGCCCTGCGCCGCGAGACGCCGGGGGCAGGCGACGGGTTCGACATGTTCTCCGTCGGCGCGGTCGGTTCGACGGGCGGGTTGTTCCAGCCCGTGCTCTGGTCATCGCTCACACGGCCATCCAACCTTCCGGTGATGTGGGGAGCCTGTGGTGCGGCCGTGCGCACGATGGGAGGCCTGCGCGAGGCTCGGCGCACAAAGGCTTCGCGCCTATGCTGTGGCGGCGAGGCCGGCGCACGCGCTCGGCCCCATCCGACCTGATCGGAGGCTCCACATGGCTGAGCCCGTAGCTGTGGTCGACGAGTCGTCAGCGCTGCCTGAGGTCGTGTACTCGTGGTGGGTCGGCGGGCGTCCGACCCAGGAGGTCGACCTCGAGACCGCTCTCGCCCGGGCGAAAGCCGGGGAGGGCTTCGTGTGGGTCGGGCTGCACAAGCCGACGCAGGTCACCGTGGAGATCCTCGGCGAGCTCCTGGACATCCACGAGCTCGTCGTCGCCGACGCCGTCCACGGTCATCGTCGGTCGAAGCTCGAGCAGTTCGACGAGAACCTGTTCATGGTCGCCTCGACCGTCTCGTACGTCGACCGGGAGGAGGAGGCGGTGCCGGAGATCGTGAGCACGGGCGAGCTCATGATCATCCTCGGGCCGTACTGGGTCGTGACCTCCCGGCAGCGCGGCCGCTCGCGGATGCCGGAGGTGCGGGCGCTCGTGGAACGAGTCTCGGCCGACATGCCCGCGGGCCCCTGGCAGGTGCTCCACGCCTGCCTGTCCGTGGCGATCGACGACTTCCTCCGAGTGGTCGGCCAGATGCAGGACGACGTCGAGGACGCCGAGGAGCTCGTGTTCGGGCCGAGCCGGGGCGTGGAGGTCGACAAGCCGTACCAGATCAAGCGCGAGCTCATCGAGTTCAGGCGCTGCGTCTCCCCGCTGTGCACCCCGTTGGCGCAGCTCGCCAGCCACGACTTCGCGCTCGTCCCGGACGAGGCACGGCCGTACTTCCGTGACCTCAGCGACCTCGTCCAGGAGACGCGCGAGAACATCCACATCATGGAGGACCAGCTCACCAACATCCTCCAGGCCGCGTTGGCCATGGTGTCCGTGAGCGACAACCGGGACATGCGCAAGATCTCGGCTGCCGTCGCCATCCTCGCCGTACCCACGACCATCGGCGCTGTGTACGGGATGAACTTCGACAACATGCCCGAGCTGCACTGGCAGTACGCGTACTTCGCGGTCCTGGGCCTCAACGTCGTGCTGATGCTCCTGCTGTACCTGCTCTTCCGGCGGATCCACTGGCTCTGAGCCGGCCGGATCCTGTCCCTGCCCGCCGGCGACCTGCCACGATGGGCGCATGGGACCGAAGAAGCCGCCGAAGCTGGACGACGACCTGTACGAGGCGGAGCTCAGCAGGCTGCAGGCCGAGCTCGTCGAGATGCAGGAGTGGGTCCGCACCGAGGGTGCGCGGCTCGTGGTCATCTTCGAGGGCCGTGACGCCGCGGGCAAGGGCGGCGCGATCAAGAGGATCACCGAGTACCTCAACCCCCGCGTCGCCCGGATCGTCGCGCTGCCGGCACCGACCGAGCGGGAGCGGACCCAGTTGTACTTCCAGCGGTACGTGGAGCACCTGCCGGCCGCGGGGGAGATCCGCCTGTTCGACCGCTCCTGGTACAACCGGGCGGGCGTCGAGCGGGTCATGGGCTACTGCACCCCGGCCGAGTACCAGCGGTTCCTTCGCCAGTGCCCGATCGTCGAGCAGATGCTCATCGAGGACGGCATCATGCTCCGCAAGTACTGGTTCTCGGTCTCCGGCAAGGAGCAGGAGCGGCGGTTCAAGTCCCGGCTCACCGACCCGATGCGCCGGTGGAAGCTGTCCCCGACGGACCTCGAGTCGCTCACGCGCTGGGAGGACTACAGCCGGGCCAAGGACGAGATGTTCGTACACACCGACGTGCCCGGGAACCGATGGCGTGTCGTCGAGGCCGAGGACAAGAAGCGGGCCCGTCTCAACATGATCGCCGACCTGCTCGCCTCCGTGCCGTACGAGAAGGTCCAGCGCCCGGAGCTGAAGCTCCCGAAGCGTCCGCCCTCGACCGGCTACCGCAGGACCGAGCGCGACCTCCAGCTGTACGTGGACGACTTCTCGGCGACGGTCGGAGGTTCCGGGGACGTGCCCGTCCGGTACCAGGACCCCGAGGATGAGCCGCAGGACAGCGAGGAGCCGCCCGCCTGACCGCACCGGGGGCCGAAGCTCCTGCGCAGGCCCGACAGCCGTTCGAGCTGTGGGGCGGGCCGCTCGCCCTCAGATGGTCGTGGCCAGGGGGACGCTGTCGAGGACGGGCGCCGGTACCGCCGGCGAGTGCTCGGCCGCGGCATCGCTCTCCCGCCTCAGGAACGTGCCCAGCTCCGCGATGGTCGTCATGAGTGGGGCCGGGAACGCGACCGTCGTGTTCTTGTCGACCCCGATCTCGACGAGCGTCTGCAGGTTGCGGAGCTGCAGGGCGAGCGGGTGCTTCATCATCGTGTCCGACGCGTCACCGAGCGCCGCCGCAGCCATCGCCTCGCCCTGTGCGTTGATGATCTTCGCCCGCTTCTCGCGCTCGGCCTCGGCCTGCTTGGCCATGGCGCGCTTCATCGACTCGGGCAGCTGGATGTCCTTGAGCTCGACGAGCGTGACCTCGACGCCCCACTCCGTCGTGACCCGGTCGAGGATGCCGCGGATGTCGACGTTGATCTTGTCGGTCTCCGCGAGCGTCTCGTCGAGGGTGTGCTGGCCGACGACCTTGCGGAGCGTCGTCTGGGCGATCTGGTCGATCGCCGCCTGGACGTTCTCGATCGCCACGACGGCCTTCACGGCGTCGACGACCCGGTAGTACGCCACCGCGGAGACGTCCACGCTCACGTTGTCGTGGGTGATGATCCCCTGCGACTGGATGGGGCGCGTGACGATCCGGAGCGAGACGTGCCGCAGGACGTCCGCGACGGGGATGATGAGCGTGAGGCCCGGCTGCCGGATGCCGATGACGCGTCCGAACCGGAAGACCACCCCTCGTTCGTACTGCTGGACGACCCGGATCGACATCCGCGCCAGCACGATGACCAGAATCACGATCACAGTCGCGATCGTCCATGACCAGTACATAGGAAGCCTCCCGACAACTGATCCTGCTTCGACAGTACGCCCCTCCTGCAACGCCGGTCGCCGGACCCTGCGATGTCGTTCCCGACCTCCTGAGCGTGTGGCGGGGGGCCGGCTCGTGCCAGTTCGGCCCACCGTGTCGCGCCGGTCGGGGCGCCTCAGCGGAACGTGATCAGGGCGATCGCGGCGTAGTGGCAGCCGGCGGCCAGGACCGTACAGGCGTGGAAGATCTCGTGGAAGCCGAACCACATCGGCCAGGGGTTGGGCCGCTTCAGCGCGTAGACGACGGCGCCCGCCGTGTAGATGAGGCCGCCAGCGCCGATGAGGCCGATGACGAGCGGGCCCCCGCTGGACCACAGCTGAGGGAGCCAGGCCACGGCGGCCCAGCCCATCCCGATGTACAGGACGGTGTAGAGCCACCTCGGGGCGCTCAGCCACAAGACCCGGAACAGCACGCCCGCCACCGCCTCCGACCAGATCAGCGTGAGGAGCAGGACGCGGGAGGTGCCGGTCAGAAGCAGGAGCGCGAGAGGCGTGTACGTGGCGGCGATGAAGAGGTAGATGTTCGAGTGGTCCATGCGGCGCAGGATCGCGGCGGCCACCTGGCCCCAGCCGAACCGGTGGTACGTGGCGCTGGTGCCGAACAGGAGTATCGATGCCGCGAGGTAGACGATGGCGCCGATCCGGCCGAGCGTCGTCGTCGCGTACACGATGAGGAGCACCCCGCCCACGAGCGAGAGCGGCACAGCGCTCGCGTGCAGCCAGCCCCGCAGCCTGGGCTTGATCTCGCCCTTCGTGTCGAGCACCACCTTCTGGAGGGGGTTCTCAGCAGGGGTCGCGGGTGACATCCCAGGCCTCCTCGACGCGGTTCTCGTAACCTACGGTCCCGTAGGTTTATCACATGCGGCTGTCCCTGCGCGACCCGCAGCCCCAGGCCCTATCGTGGTCGTCGTGGCTCACCGGGAGGGTTTCCGTGACTGGATCGACCGGTTGCACCCTGCGGGCCTCCTCTACAGCACGTACGAGCAGCGGCTGATCGCCGAGCTGGACAAGTCGCGCCTCCCGAAGCACGTGGCGGTCCTTGCCGACGGCAACCGGCGCTGGGCACGGCTCAACGCGCCGGGGGAGACGCTCGTCGCCGGCTACAGGGCGGGCGCGGCGAAGCTCAAGGAGTTCGCACGCTGGTGCGACGAGGTCGGGTTGGCGTTCGTCACGCTGTGGGTCCTGTCCACCGACAACCTGAGCCGCGAGAGCGACGAGGAGTTCGGACCCCTGCTCGACGTCATCGCGTCCCTCGTCGAGGAGCTCTGCCAGATCGACGACTGGCAGATCCGTACGGTGGGCGCACTCGACCTCCTCCCCCCCGAGGTGTCGGACCGGCTCACGACGGCCTGCGCGACGACCGAGGCCAAGACCGGCATGATCGTGAACATCGCGGTCTCGTACGGCGGCAGGCACGAGCTGCGCGACGCGTTCCGCTCGCTGCTCGCGGCCGAGTCGGAGAAGGGCACGACGCTCGCGGAGCTCGCCGAGACGCTCGAGATCGACAACATCGCCGACCACCTGTACACGGCCGGCCAGCCGGATCCGGACCTCATCATCCGCACCTCCGGCGAGCAGCGGCTGTCGGGGTTCCTGCTGTGGCAGTCGGCGCACTCCGAGTACTACTTCTGCGAGGCGCTGTGGCCGGACTTCCGCCGCGTCGACTTCCTCAGAGCACTGCGGGCGTACGGTCAGCGGGAGCGGCGGTTCGGGCGCTGACGGCGCGCTGGACGACGTGCCACAGGACTCCGGCCAGCACGAACGGAGCCAGCTGCACGTCGACGACCAGGGCCAGGACGCTCGCGTACGGCAGCACGAACAGCCCCACGAGCAGCGGCCGCTCCCCGCGCCGCCACCCTGACTGAGACCCCACCGCCACGAGCCAGCACAGCGGCATCGCGAGCCAGGCCAGGTCGTACATCGCGTAGTACGGGGTCGCGAGGAACGTCGCGAGCACGAGCCCGGCACCCGGCAGCGCGATCGCCGCGGTGCGGTCGCCGGCCAGCGGACGCCAGAGGCGGTACACGACCGCCGCGGCCAGCACCGACACCGCGGCCTGGACGGCCGCCGCGACGCCGGCCGGGATCCCCAGCGAGACGAGCCACGGGTACGGGGCCGGGAACATCCAGACCGGAAGGTGGTGCTCGGCGATGGCCGTGGACACCCACTGCATGGACGCGAGCCACGCGGGCAGCGTCCTCCAGCCGAGAAGGGCGGCCGGAAGGAGGGTGACGGTCACGGCAGTCACCGCCGCCGACCAGATGGCGCGCCAGGCACGGGCTGCCAGCAGGGCGACCGGGAACAGCAGGGCGAGGTGCGGCTTGAGCGCGAGCAGGCCGATGCAGATGCCCGCCCACACGGGGTGCCGGCGGAGAAGCCCGAGGCCGAGCGCCGCCAGCCCGGCGGTGAGGAACTGGTTCTGGCCCTGTCCGATCCCCAGCCACACGCCGGGGAACGCGACGATGACCCACCACGAGGTGCGCGACCGGAAGCTCTGCCACAACCCCGCCAGGAAGAGGCCGAGCGTGGTGGCGGTCCACGTCAGGTAGCCGACGAGGTACGGCACGAGCCCCAGCCCGAGGACGAGGAGGATGAACGACGGCGGGTACACCCACGCGTACACGCCGACCAGGTTCGGCCAGACCCCGTGCTGGAGCTGCGTCATGACGACGAGGTCGTACGCCTCGACGGCCGGACGCCGGAGGGCCAGCCGAGCCGCGAACCAGAACGCGGCGAAGTCGTTCCCGAGGGGCATGCCGCGAGGGTCGAACAGGCCGCGGTACGTCGTGAGCCAGACCAGCCCGAACAGGAGCTGGAGCGCCAGTGCCGCCGCCAGCCAGCGCTCCAGCCGGGTCTGCCTCATGGGAGGTGGGCCATGACGAGCTCGAGGACCGCGGCCTCGAGGACGGGGTCGAGGTGGAGCGCGAGCAGGTCCCGCGCCGCGGCCGCGGCGTCCCTGCCGGGCAGTACGGCCGTGACGACCGCCGTCTTGGCCGCGAACGGCACCTGGGCACGGTCGACCAGCTCGTACACGCGGCGCGCGACGTCGTTGTCGCCCAGGGTGAGGGGGCCGGCGAACGTCACCGTGGCCGGCTGGCCCGCCGCAACCGGCCCGAGGTGGACGGTGAGGCTTCCCGTCGTCGGGTCCCACGTGGAGTCCTGGCCGACGGCGGTCGTCTCCGCCGCCCCGACGAGCGTCACGGTCCAGTCCCGGACGGTGGGGATGACGTCGAGGTCGCCCACGGCAGGGCCGATCGTGAGGCGTCCGGCGGCCCAGTCGAAGACGATGGGCGTCCGTGCGGCACGGGGCTCGGCGGCGTCGTCGTCCTCGTACAGGGTGAACGCGCCGTCCGCACCCGCGTAGACCCGGACCTCCAGCACCTCCGGGTTCTCGACTCGGAGGTTGTCCGGACCGGTGAGCGGCACGATGCCGCCGGCCTTCGCGAGCACCGGGTACGTGTCGAGGCCCCTGTGCAGCGTGACGTTCCGCCCGCCGTCGTACACGACTCCCGTGTACGTGTCGACCCACGTGCCGTGCGGCAGCCGGGTCTCGACGGACGCCACGCCGACGTCCCGGACAGCAGGCCTGGTGATCGGGGCGACGAGCAGCTCGGACCCGAACAGGAACGAGGTCTTCGCCGCCAGGGACTCGACGACGGGCTCGCCCCAGTACAGGGGTTCGACGAGCGGACGGCCCTGGCTGTGCGCGCGCTCGTTCATCGTGTGCAGGTAGGGCACGAGCCGGTGCCGGAACCGCAGCGTGTCGCTCTGCACGACCTCCGCGTCGTGGCCGAAGCGCCACGGCTCCTTGCTGTTGAACGGGTTGAGCGTCGAGTGGAGACGGTTGATGGGCGAGAAGCAGCCCAGCTGCAGCCACCTGGTCGCCAGCTCGTCGTCCTTCACCCCGAACATGTGGCCGCCGATGTCGTGGCTCCACCAGCCGTAGCCGATGTTGCTCGCGGTCGCCGTGAAGTACGGCTGGAAGTCCAGGGACGCCCAGCTGATGACCGTGTCGCCGGAGAACCCGACCGGGTAGCGGTGCGAGCCCGGCCCGGCGTAGCGGGAGAACGTGAGGGGCCGGCTGCCGTCACGGCCGGAGTCGAGGAAGTGGAGGTGGTTGAGCAGCCACAGCGGGTCGAGCCCGCGCACGGTCGACCAGTGCCCCTGCTGCCAGTCGAGCCACCAGAAGTCGACGCCCTCGTCCTCCAGCGGATGGTGGACCAGGTCGAAGTAGGCCTCCCGGAAGGCCGGGTTGCACAGGTCGAAGACGACCGGCGCCCCGCTGGCGGGGTCGATCCCCACGTGCCCGGCCACCCGCGCGTACGACTCCTCGTGGCGCAGGATCCCGTCGGCCGGGTGCACGTTGAGCGCGACCTTGAGCCCGTGCTCGTGGAGCCAGGCGAGGAACGCCGGCGGGTCGGGGAAGAGCTCGGGGTTCCACGTGTAGCCCGTCCAGCCGCTGCCGATCTTCGGGTCGATGTCGACGAGGTGCCAGTCCATGTCGAGGACGCCGACGCTGAACGGGAGGCGTGCCTCCTCGAACCGAGTGATGAGGGCGCGGTACTCGGGGTCGCTGTACGGGTGGTAGCGGCTCCACCAGTTGCCCAGGGCGAATCGGGGGAGCAGGGGCTGCGGGCCGGTGAGGAGGTAGAAGTCCCGGATCGCGGCGACGAAGTCGCGGCCGTACGCGAAGACGTAGATGTCGATCGTGTCCGCGGGGCGCGGTACGAACCAGCCGCCCTCGTCGATCGTCAGGGAGGCGCTGTCGTCGAGGACAGAGATGCCGTTGACGGAGAGGAGGCCCGGCTCGAGCGGTACGGCCCCGTCGGCCTCGTCGAGGGTGCGGGCGGTGCCGCGAAGGTTCGTCGGGATCCCGTACACCTCGGGCTTCTCCGTCTCACCGAACCGCCACACCGAGCGGTAGTTGGAGACGCCGATAGCCCGGACCACGAGGCCCGATGCGCTGAACTCACGGCCGTCGTAGTCGACCTGGATGAACGGGGTGCGGATCTGGAGGGCGTCCCCATCGCGGTCGAGGGTGAAGTCGGCGACCGGGAACTGCCGGTTCCACACGACCTGGGTGGCCTCGTCCGTGAACCCGCCCGACGGGGACCACTCGAACCTGACCAGCCTCTGGGTCAGCATGCTGATGCGGTAGTGATCCCCGGCGATGACGACGGCCGTGTCCGTGGCGGGCGTGGTCGTGGGACGCAGGTGCGGCGGCAGTGCTGTCACGACACGACAGTAGCCGCGCGTCGCTCCTTGTGGGACTCACGTGGGCCGGATGACGAGGAGATGAATGAACGGCGTGGCGTCCGGGGACGCGACGACGCCCGGGCTTAGCGTGCGATCACGGGCGGAGGGGAAGCCGCCCCGACGGAGGCATCCGGGTGCGAGCACGTGCAGCCAGGGGGCGGGTCACCAGCCCCACAGCCTTCGGCCCATGACCTAGTCGGGCCGAGGCTCTAGGCTCCGGCCCGCCGAAAGGACGACCGTGACCGATACCGACATCGCCACCACGACCTGGAGCCCGACGGACGCGGCGGTACGCACCCGCGTGTACGTGATCGACACCTCCGTGCTGCTGAGCGACCCGAACGCGCTCCTTCGGTTCGCGGAGCACGCCGTGGTCCTGCCGATCGTCGTCATCACCGAGCTGGAGGCCAAGCGCCATCATCCCGAGCTCGGCTACTTCGCCCGGGCGGCACTGCGGCTGCTCGACGACCTCCGGGTCATGCACGGGCGGCTCGACTCGCCCGTACCGGTCAATGCGGACGGCGGCACGCTCAAGGTCGAGCTCAACCACACCGACCCCACGCTGCTCCCGCCCGGCTTCCGGCTGGGGGACAACGACTCGCGGATCCTCGCCGTGGCGCTCAACTACCGCGCCGAGGGCTCGTCGGTCGTCCTCGTGAGCAAGGACCTGCCGATGCGCGTCAAGGCGTCGGCGGTCGGCCTCGACGCCGAGGAGTACCGGGCGGAGCTGGCCGTGAGCACGGGCTGGACGGGCATGGCGGAGCTCGATGTCGCGCCGCACGTGCTCGACGAGCTGTACGAGGGGGGCTCGGTCCGCGTGGCGGAGACGGTGGCCATGCCGGTCCACACCGGCCTGGTCCTGCACGGCGGTGGCTCGACGGCGCTGGCCCGCCTGCACCCGGACGGGCTCGTCCGGCGCATCCGCTCGGACCGCGACGCCTTCGGGATCCACGGCCGCTCCGCGGAGCAGCGGGTCGCGCTCGACCTCCTCCTCGACCAGGAGGTGGGCATCGTCTCCCTCGGGGGGCGCGCCGGCACCGGCAAGTCGGCGCTCGCGCTGTGCGCCGGGCTGGAGGCGGTCCTCGAGCGCGGGCTGTACTCGAAGGTCCTGGTGTTCCGGCCCCTGTACGCCGTGGGGGGCCAGGAGCTCGGGTTCCTGCCCGGCTCCGAGTCGGAGAAGATGAACCCCTGGGCGCAGGCTGTGTTCGACACCTTGTCGAGCGTGGCGGGCAAGAACGTCATCGACGAGGTGCTCGCGAGGGACCTGCTCGAGGTGCTGCCGCTCACCCACATCCGGGGGCGCTCGCTGCACGACGCGTTCGTCATCGTCGACGAGGCCCAGTCGCTGGAGCGGAACGTGCTGCTCACGGTGCTCAGCCGCATCGGCCAGAACTCCCGCGTTGTCCTCACGCACGACATCGCCCAGCGGGACAACCTCCGCGTCGGCAGGTACGACGGCATCGTGGCGGTCGTGGAGCGTCTCAAGGGGAACCCCCTGTTCGCCCACGTCACGCTCACCCGCAGCGAGCGCTCCGCGATCGCTGCCCTTGTCACCGAGCTCCTGGAGGATGTGACGCCATAGTCCGGAACGCCTGGAGGCC
>DASSQF010000152.1:0-3685 GCA_035702685.1 Propionibacteriaceae bacterium | reverse complement strand
GGGTGTCGCGCGCGGGCCTCGGCGATCATGCCGGACGACGTGTCGATGCCGGTGACCGTCGCCCCACCCGCCGCCAGTCGGGCGGCGATGTGGCCGGGCCCCGTGCCGACGTCGACGACCGGCCCGGTCGCCTCCGAGGCGATCCGGTCGAGCAGCCACGCGTCGAACGGCTTGCGGCTCAGCTCGTCGTCGTACTGCTCGGCGTAGGACTCGGCGACGACGTCGTACGTGCGCTGGACGGCCAGGTCGCGCGCGTCGGCACCCGCGGCCAGTGCCGCCTCCCGGTCGACCACCGGCGCTGGCACCGCCTCGCCGGTCGCGAGTGGTCCCAGCAGGTGCACCCATCGCCGGTCCTGCTCCCGCGGCCTCAGCCCGAGCTCGCGAACGAGAGCCGGCTCGCGCTGCGCCATCCGCTGCAGCGTCCGCTCCACCGAGGCGCGATCGGCGAACACGTGCAGCCGCTCGGTCCGGGTACGGAGCTCGCCGGGGGCCTGGGGCCCGCGGAGCAGCAGGACCGTGAGGAGGGCCCGCTCGGCGTCGTCGAGGTCGACGGCCTGGTCGAGCGCCTGCGCGTACTTGACGGTCCGTGACCCGGATGTCCACACGAACCGCACGAGGTCACGCTTCTTGAGGGCCCTCAGGGTCTCGTCGACCTCCGACTCGGTGTAGTCGACGATGGGGTCCCGGCTGGAGGTCTGGTTGCATGCGATCCGTACGGCGTTGAGCGTCAGCGGGTACGAGGCGGGCACCGTGAGCTGCTTCTCCAGCAGGCTCCCGAGTACGCGCTGCTCCCGCGCATCGAGGACGGGCAGGTCCATGGGCACACTGTACGGACGCGCGGCGCGCGGTCGTCAGCGCCCGCCCGCTCTCGGCGTCAGGAGCGGCCGGCCCGGAAGGTCAGTACCAGCCGTTGGCGCTCTTGAAGGCCCAGGCGCCGCACGGGGTGCCGTACCGGCCCTGCACGTAGCCGAGCGCCCAGATGATCTGGGTGGCCGGGTTGGTCCGCCAGTCGGCGGCGACGGTCGCCATCTTGCTACCAGGCAGCGCCTGCGGGATCCCGTACGCGCCGGAGGACGGGTTCGTCGCGGTGACGCTCCACTTCGACTCGCGCATGATGATGTTGTTGAAGCAGGTGAACTGGTCCGCGCCCCAGCCGTACTTGCTCGCCATGATCTGGCGCGCGATGTCGCGAGGGTCGGTGCTCGACGGGTTGGCGCCCTGCGCCTGCTGCTGCGCGGCCGCGGCCGCCGCCTGGGCTGCCTGCTGTGCAGCCGCCGCCTGGGCCGCCTGCTGCTGGGCGCGGAGGTCGTCCGCGGCCTTGGCGATCTCGCCGGACTGCGCGGACAGCTGAGTGGTACGGGCGTCGACCGCCCCTTCGATCTCGGCGACCTGGATCGCGCGCTCCTCGATCGAGCCGCGGGAGAGCGACGAGTCGACGGTACGCACCGCCGTCGGGGAGGCCTCCGGAGACGTGGCTGTGGGGGACGAGCCCCCGGCCACCGACGCCACTGCGGCGACGACAGCGAGGGCCAACCGGATCGGGTAGCTCAGCTGCACGTCTCTGATGATTACATAAGAGACGCCCTCAGGAAAAATTCAGGAGAAGTTTCCTATCTCGATGTGAAGCGGAGTCCCGAACCGATGGGCCGTGACGCAGACGGCCTGTTCCCTCAGGAAGGGGAGCAGCTCGACGCGTCCGGCGGAGGTGACGGCGTTGTCGTACAGGGCGACGTCCGGCGAGCCGTGCGTGGCAGCCGCTGTCGCTGCGGGGGTGGCTCCGACGAGCCGGACCCGGCCCCCGTGCTCCGTGAGGCGCTCCGCACGTGCCGCCCACTGCTCGTCGTCCTCGGCCCACCACGTCACGCCCGCGCTGCCGAGGTACGTCTCGATGCCGTGCTCGTACCGACGTGCGCTCACGGAGACGCGGGACCCGGCGCGCAGGCCGGCGGCGACGACGCGGAGCAGGTCGACCAGCCGTGTCCCTTCGTACCGGATCGTCACGGGCACAGCCTGGTAGCGGAACGCGTTCTGCTCCCGGACGAGCCCGGTCACGTCGCGGACCACGCCGAACTCCTCGGACCAGGCGGTCGCGTCGCCGGCGAGAGCCTGCCGGAGCCAGGCCACGTCCTCGCGGCTCGCGCCCGCCCCCTGTGCCGCGGCGACGGCCGCCGCGGTGATGGCATCCGAGCCTGAGGTCCCTGACGCCTGCGGCGCATCGGCCCAGCGCGTGAGCCCGTACAGGTAGTTCGGGCCGCCGGCCTTCCAGCCCGCACCGACCACCGACCGCTTCCAGCCGCCGAACGGCTGCCGCTGGACGATCGCGCCCGTGGTCCCGCGGTTCACGTACAGGTTCCCGGCGTCGATGCGGGCCAGCCACTGCTGGACCTCGGCGTCGTCGAGGGAGTGGAGGCCGCTCGTGAGGCCGTACGAGACCTGGTTGACGATGTCGATCGCCTCGTCGAGCGTCTCGGCGGTCATGATGCCGAGGACGGGGCCGAAGTACTCGACGAGATGGAACTCCGAGCCCGGCTTCACGCCGAGGCGGATGCCCGGACGCCACAGCGTGCTCGCTTCGTCCAGGCGACGGGGCTCCACGAGCCACGACTGTCCCGGCTCGACGCTCGTGAGCGCCTTGAGCAGCTTGCCGTCGGCAGGCCCGATGAGCGGCCCGATGCGGGAGGACGCCTCCCACGGCATGCCGACCGTGTACGCGCTGACGGCGTCGACGAGCTGACGCCGGAAGCGCTCGGAGGTCGCGACCGAGCCGACGAGGACGACGAGCGAGGCGGCCGAGCACTTCTGGCCGGCGTGCCCGAACGCCGAGTAGACGACGTCCTTGGCCGCGAGGTCGAGGTCGGCGCTCGGCGTGACGATGATGGCGTTCTTGCCGCTCGTCTCCGCCAGCAGCGGCAGGTCGGGCCGGAACGAGCGGAAGAGCTCGGCCGTCTCGTACGACCCGGTGAGGATGACCCGCTCGACCCGCTCGTCCCGGATGAGCCGCTCGCCGAGGGAGCGCTCGTCGAGCTGGACGCAGACGAGGACGTCGCGGGGAACGCCCGCCTCCCACAGCGCCTCGACCATGACCTGCGCGCTGCGGCGAGACGGGTGCGCGGGCTTGATGATGACCGGCGACCCGGCGGCGAGGGCCGCCAGCGTCGAGCCGGCGGGGATCGCCACGGGGAAGTTCCACGGCGGGGTGACGACGGTGAGGCGTACGGGCTCGGGGCGGGCGCCGTCCACCTCGTACAGCGCCTGGCCGGAGACCGCGTAGTAGTGGGCGAAGTCGATCGCCTCGGAGACCTCGGGGTCGCCCTGCTCGAGCACCTTGCCGCACTCGGCGCCCATGATCTCGAGGAGGTCGGCGCGGCGGGCCTCGAGGGCGTCGCCGGCGGCGTGAAGGATGCGCGCGCGCCCGTCGGGGCCGAGGTCGCGCCACGAGGCTCCGGCCTCGACCGTACGTGCGACAAGGGCATCCAGGTCGTCCGCGGACGCCACGTGCGTGATCGCGGTGCCGAGCGTCGAGGTCTGCATGCGGGCGCGGATGGCGTCGGCCCAGGCGCGGTTGGCGGCGATGGCCGGGTCGCTGTCGGGGGTGTTCTCGAACGGGCGCCGGACGGGCTGGAGCTCAGCCGGCACGGGAGCGGCGGGGTGGGCACGGTCCTGGACCCGGTTCGGCGTCGGCACC
>DASSQF010000151.1:0-7165 GCA_035702685.1 Propionibacteriaceae bacterium | reverse complement strand
GCCCGTCCGGATGGTCGATCCGGAGTCCGTCGACGAGCCCCTCGTCGAACCACCTGGCGATCTCCGAGTGGGACGCGTCGAACCACTGCGGGTCCTCGACACGGACCGCGACGAGGGTGTTCACCGCGAAGAAGCGCCGGTAGTTGAGCTCCCGGTCCGCGTCCCGCCAGCTGACGAGCGCGTAGTGCTGGCGCCTCAGGACGGCGTTCGGGTCCTCGGTGAGGGAGTTGTCCGCCGTGCCAGGGGCCAGCGGGAAGCGGTTCGCGCGGTAGTGGAGCTCACCGCCCAGCACCCGGAGGTCCGCGATGTCGCCGTGCTCGTCGATGTCGCCGTCGGCGACGACGGGCAGGCGCACCTTGCCGCCCCCGAAGTCCCAGTCGATGTCGAAGGCGGAGGCGAACGGAGAGGTCTGGCCATGGGTGAGGACGTGCCACCACCACTCGTTCTCCCAGGGGCGGCCCACGCCCACGTGGTTGGGGACGATGTCGACGAGCACGCCCATGCCCAGCCTGCGTGCCTCCGCGGACAGGGCCGCCAGTCCGGCGCCACGTCCACGCGAAGGGTCGACGGAGGCGTGGCTGGAGACGTCGTAGCCGTGGTTGGATCCGGTCTCCGCGGCGAGCACCGGCGACAGGTACACCCAGTCGACGCCGAGCTCGTGCAGGTAGCGCAGCGTCTTGGCGGCCTCGAGCAGGTCGAAGCTTTCGGTGATCTGGAGCCGGTACGTGCTCGTCGGCGCTCGCAAGACTTGCCTCCTGGGTGGGGTATGTACCCGCTCACTCTGCCAGTCACGCCCAACCGTTCCGAATGTCTCGCTTAACGGTCCCTTGGCCCGCGGCGGCGCCGCGGGACGGGCGTGGCCCCTTGTCAGGCCGTGACTGTCGCCTCCGCGATGGCGACGAGGGCCCTGCGGAGCTGGTCGACCGGCACCCCTCCGTAGCCGAGGACGATGCCTCCGGCGCCCGCCGCCGGACGCGACCAGTAGTCGGCGAGCCCGGCGACGACGACGCCGCGTGCGCGGATCCGCTCGATGAGGTCGGGCTCCGGAACCTCGGACTCGAGGACGGCGTGGAGTCCTCCGTCCATCGCCTTGACGCGCGCGTCGGGCAGGTCTCCGAGGACCTCCAGGACGAGGGCGCGCCGCCGGCGGTACTCGCGGCGCATCCGCTGGGTGTGGCGGCGGAGCTCACCGCTCGCGAGGTACGAGGCCAGGGCCCACTGGGTGACCTGCGACACCGGCTGGCCGAGGTCGGCGCGGGCGCGTCGCAGCTCCTCGACCAGGCGCTCCGGAGCGACGAGGAAGCCCACCCCGAGGCCGGGCCCGAGGGTCTTCGCGAACGTGCCGAGCGTCACGACACAGCCGTCCTGGGGGTCGTCCAGCGAGGCCAGGGCAGGGAGGGGCGCGGAGGTGTAGCGCAGCTCCGAGTCGTAGTCGTCCTCGACCACGACGACGTGCTCGCGCCGCGCCCAGTCGAGCAGCGCCTGGCGGCGTGCGACCGGGAGCGAGCCCCCGAGCGGGTACTGATGGCTGGGCGTGACGACGACGACGTGCGGGGCAGCCGTACCGGTCGGCAGGTCGTCACACACCAGGCCGGACTCGTCGGTCGGCAACGGCGTCACCGAGGACCCGAGCCGCGGCGGCACCCGGCGCAGCGAGGGGTACCCCGGGTCCTCGACGCCGACGACTCGTCCCGGCCCCAGCGCGGCCAGGAGCAGGGCGAGGCCGTCACGCGCGCCGGCGGTGACGATCACGTGCTCGGCGGCCCTGCGTACCCCTCTCATGCGCCGGAGGTGGTCGGCGATCTCCGTGCGCAGTTCCGGGAGGCCGGCCGTCGGGAGGCTCGTCAGCGGATGGGTGGCCGCACCACGCCACGCGGTGCGCCAGGCGGCGTTGACCACGTCGGAGGTCCAGGGCTGTCCAGGACGAAGGTCGACGAGAGCGGGCGCGGTCGTGGGCGTGGTGCGGCGGGGACCGCCGGGTCGCAGCGCCGGCGGGTGCACATCCCGGAGGTCGGGGTTCACGACGGTTCCGTGGCCCACCCGGCCCACGAGGTACCCCTCGGCCAGGAGCTGGTCGTACGCGGCAACCACCGTGCCGCGGCTCACGCCCAGCCGGTGGGCGACCGTACGTGTCGCAGGCACGAGCTCACCGGGCGAGACCAGTCCCTCGCCGATCACGCGACGCACCTCGTCAGCGAGCTGGCGCGGCAGCGGCCGCGGATCGTCCCGGTCGACGACCAGCGGAAGGGTCACGTCACCCGCCGTGCGCATCCGTACTCCTCCCCTCCACAATGGACCACGAGCACTGCCTGCAGTCGGGTCCTGACCATGGACCATTGTGCGTCTTCTCCGGCACGAGGAGCAGGATGTGACGATGGACCGTGCAGTCGAGATCGTCGTCTCCGGAGTCGTCCAAGGCGTGGCGTTCCGGTGGCAGGCGAACGAGCAGGCAGAACGGCTCGGGGTCGTGGGCTGGGTACGGAACGAGCCGGACGGGACGGTCCGGGCTCATGCAGAAGGGCCCTCGGTCGCCGTGGAGCGTTTCGTGGAGTGGTGCCGGAAGGGGCCGCGGTTCGCGGTCGTCGAGCACGTCGCCGTGCGCGAGGTGGAGCTCGCCGGGTACGGATCCTTCGACATCAAGGGCTGATGCTGCCGCTGCCCCGGCGCGCCGCCGCGTCCAGCCCTCTGGCGCGCACCGCGTGTCGACCCATCTCTCGATTGGTCCACCGAGAGCCGATCATTCCGGCCCTGGTGATGAACCATTATGGCTGGTTCGATCATCCCCGTGACTGAGACGACTGGAACCCCCTTGGTGAAGCGCGGCCTGGCCGACATGCTCAAGGGCGGGGTGATCATGGACGTGGTGACCGCTGAGCAGGCGCGGATCGCCGAGGACGCCGGAGCGATCGCGGTGATGGCGCTGGAGCGCGTACCCGCAGACATCCGCGCGCAGGGAGGCGTCGCCCGGATGAGCGACCCGGACCTCATCGACGAGATCACGGCCGCCGTGTCGATCCCGGTCATGGCCAAGGCGCGCATCGGCCACTTCGTCGAGGCGCAGGTCCTCCAGGAGCTCGGCGTCGACTACATCGACGAGTCGGAGGTCCTCTCCCCCGCGGACTACGTGAACCACATCGACAAGCACAAGTTCACGGTGCCGTTCGTCTGCGGAGCGACCAACCTCGGGGAGGCGCTGCGGCGCATCACCGAGGGGGCGGCGATGATCCGCTCGAAGGGCGAGGCCGGTACGGGCGACGTGTCCGAGGCGACCCGTCACATCCGAACCATCAAGCGCGAGATCGCCGGCCTCGCCGCGACGCTGGCCAGCGACCCGTCCGAGCTGTACGTGGCGGCGAAGGAGCTGCAGGCCCCGTACGACCTCGTGCGCGAGGTGGCCGAGCGGGGTGAGCTGCCCGTCGTCCTCTTCGTCGCGGGCGGCATCGCGACCCCTGCCGACGCGGCGATGATGATGCAGCTCGGGGCTGACGGCGTCTTCGTGGGCTCCGGCATCTTCAAGTCCGGCGACCCGGCGAAGCGTGCGGCCGCGATCGTCAAGGCGACCGCCCTGTACTCCGACGCCAAGGTCATCACCGAGGCGTCGCGGGGACTGGGCGAGGCGATGGTCGGCATCAACGTCGCCGACGTGCCCGCCCCGCACCGCCTGGCCGAGCGCGGGTGGTGACCGCGCACCGCGTCGGTGTCGTCGCCCTGCAGGGCGGGGTGCGGGAGCACATGGAACTGCTCGGCTCCCTCGGCGCCTCCGCCGTACCCCTGCGGCGCCCGGAGGACCTCCTCGGTCCCGACGGCCTGCGTGTCGATGCGGTCGTCCTGCCGGGCGGCGAGTCGTCGACGATCGACAGACTGCTCAAGCTGTTCGGGCTCGGCGAGCCGCTCAAGACCGCCATCGCCGACGGCCTGCCGACCCTCGGTACGTGCGCTGGGCTGATCCAGCTCTCGTCCGGCATCGAGGACCCGGCGCCGGGGCAGGAGAGCTTCGGCGTGCTCGACGTCACGGTCCGGCGGAACGCCTTCGGGCGCCAGGTGGACTCGGCCGAGACCTGCGTGGACACCCCGTGGGGACCGGCACAGGTCGCGTTCATCCGAGCGCCCGAGGTCGTCTCGTACGGGCCGTCCGTCACGCCCCTGGGCCGCCTGCACGACCGGCTCGTCGCGGTGAACCAGGGCTCGATCACCGGCATCGCCTTCCACCCGGAGCTCACCGGAGAGACGCTGTTCCACCGGCGGCTGCTGGAGTCCATCTCCTAGTCAGCGCGCGATCGGCTTGTCCAGGTAGACGAGGCCCGGCCTCGAGACGGGCATGCGCCGGTACCCGCGCCGCTCGTACAGGCTGATGTTCCGCAGGCTCTTGGAGCCGGTGAACAGCTCGTACCTCGTGCACCCCGCCGGCGCCCGCGACTCGATCTGCTCCATGAGCCACCAGCCGAGGTGTCGGCCCCGCAGGTCCGGCACGACCGCGATCCGGCTGATCTCCCATGTGTCCCCGGCGCGGCGACCGCGGATCAGGCCGACGAGCCGTCCGCCGAGCCAGAGCCCGAGCGCCTCGGTGCTCCCCAGCCACTCCGCCACCTCGTCGGGCGTCTCGGTCAGCGGTGCGATGTCCAGCGTGCCGTTCACGATGGCCTCCTCGACCCAGCAGGCGCGCTGCAGCACCGTCACCTGTCCGGCGTCGGCAGGAGTCAGACGGCGCAGGTCGGCATCGGGCAGGGGGCACGGGCTCGAGGTCGTGGGCACGGTCGTGACCGTACAGCCCCTGGGACGAGCGCGACCCGGGAGCTCGACTCCCGTGATGTGGTGGTTGTGGGGGACGCGAGTCATGACGTCGCAGCTCACTCCCGTGATCGGGTCGTTATGAGGCCCTCGCAAGCGCTGACAACCACCAGAACACGGGAGTCAGCGCGACGGGCCCCGCTGCCCACCATGACAACCACCAGAACACGGGAGTCAGCGGAAGAACGTGAAGATCCGCTGCCCCCGGACGAGCGGTTCCGGCTCCACCTCCAGCCGTTCGACGCCGACGCGCATGCCCGTACCCTCGATCCACTCGTCGCAGGCGACCTCGCTGAAGCCCGCCTCGCCGAACCAGCGGCGGATGTCCGGACCGAGGTCGGGATCCTGGGCGCCACGGGTCCAGATCACGGTGGCACGCGGCGCGCACAGCTGACGGGAGACGTGGACGAGCCGCTCGATGTCGGCCGCCGTGATGTTCCCCATGATCCCGCTGAGGAGCACGAGGTCGGCCGGGACGAGGCCCAGGTACGCGTCCGTCGTCCCGGCATCCCTTTCGACCACCTCGATCTCCAGCCCCGAGCGGGACGCGCGCTCTCGGGCTATGGCGGCGTTCGTCGGGTCGAGCTCGACGAGGGCGCCGCTGACCCGCGTGTGGTCCCCGGTCCGCTGCTCGAGCACCCCGAGGATGTCGTGCCCCTGGCCGGCGCACGCGCTGAGGACACGGACCGGTCCCGGCGTCCGGTCCAGCCAGTCGGCGATGTGCCGCTGCACCTCGCGCAGCCGTACGGACAGGCTCGACTCGGGGTCGTCGTACGCGTGGTGCCACGCGACGTAGTCGCGCAGCCGCGGCCGCTCAGGCATCCCCTCGACATCGGTCATGCCCGTGACCGTACCGCCGGTCCGCCTACAGTGTCCGCGTGGAGGAGACCGCGTCCGAGGTCGTGCGCAGGGTCCTCGACTGGTACGCCCTCAACGCCCGCGATCTCCCCTGGCGGCGGCCGGACGCGACCCCGTGGGGGATCCTCGTCTCCGAGGTCATGCTCCAGCAGACGCCCGTTGCCCGGGTGCTCGAGCCGTGGTCCAGGTGGCTCGAGCGCTGGCCGACGCCGGCCTCGCTGGCCGCCGAGCCCTCCGGCGCGGCCGTCGCCGCCTGGGGCCGCCTCGGCTACCCCCGCCGGGCTCTGCGCCTGCACCAGGCGGCGGTGGCGATCACCGAGCGCCACGGCGGTTCGGTGCCCCGCCGGTACGAGGAGCTTCGGGCCCTTCCCGGCATCGGCGACTACACCGCGGCCGCCGTCGCGAGCTTCGCCTACCTGGCCAGGCACGCCGTCGTCGACACCAACGTCCGGAGGGTCCTGGCGCGGGTCGCGACGGGCAGCGCCGACGACCACCCGACAGCCGCCTCGCGTCGCCTAGCCGACTCGTACGTGCCGGACGACGACCGGGCCCCCCGCTGGGCCGTCGCCGCGATGGAGCTCGGCGCCCTGGTCTGCACGGCCCGCTCGCCGCGCTGCGACGCCTGCCCGGTGAGTGACCTGTGCGCGTGGCGCGCGGCGGGCCGGCCGGCGCTCCCCGAGCCCGTACGTCGCACGCAGGCCTGGCACGGCACCGACCGGCAGTGCCGCGGCGCGCTGCTGGGAGCGGTGCGCGACGCCGACAGGCCGGTCTCCGTGTCCACCCTCCTCGCAGGCTGGCACGACCGCGACCAGGCGGTCAGGTGCCTGGAGGCTCTGCGTGCGGACGGGCTGGTGCACGGTGCGGACCCCGTGTCCCTGTAGGAGGCCCTACGGGGGCACCCGGTCGTATACTCGGCCACGAACACGGGAGCCCGGAGACGCCGGGCTGAGAGGAAGGTTCGCGACCTTCGACCGTCGAACCTGATCTGGGTCATGCCAGCGCAGGGAGGCATCTCGAGACGCCGACCGTCGGCGTCGACCCGTGCCCTAACCGAGAGGTGACAGGCACATGGCAACACCATCAGCAACGACCACCCGTACGTACCGGTGGCGGGTCGTCGACATCGTCGTCGCCGCCGTGCTCGGCGTGGCGACGGGCATCATCTTCGTCGGCTGGAACTTCGTCGGCGGGGCGGGCTACGAGCTCTTCGACGCCGCGACGCCGGGGCTGGGCGGCTTGGCTGTCGGCATCTGGCTCCTGGGGGGAGTCCTGGGCGGCCTCGTCATCCGCAAGCCCGGTGCGGCGATCGCCGTCGAGCTCCTCGCGGCGCTCGTCTCGGCCGCGGTCGGCAACCAGTGGGGCATCACGACCCTCTACTCGGGCCTCGCCCAGGGCATCGGCGCCGAGCTCGTGTTCCTCGCGTTCGCGTACCGCCGATGGGGTCTCGTGCAGGCGGTCCTCGCCGGCGCGGGTGCGGCCGTGGTCGAGTGGGTCCTCGAGTTCGCCATGGGCAACGTGG